>NZ_JAGKRI010000272.1:0-295 GCF_017939255.1 Aeromonas sp. Prich7-2 | reverse complement strand
ACGCGACCACAGCGCAGACAGTCGACGCGGCGAACAGGCAGTTGTAACCAGACTTGTCGGTCAAATAGGTCTCGCTCACGCACCCGGCGGATACGTTGGTCGTGGATCAATGGCGTGGGTTGCAGGCATCGGCGACAACGGGGCAACAGGTCGGCGCGAGGCTCAAGGGTAAACAGGGTGTGATGGTTGGCAGAAAGCGCTTGGGCGATGACGGTATAACCTGGCCAGAAGGAGGCAATATCAATATGATGCACGGCGACAGCAGGGTGATGGTGGTGGTGTGTTTGGAGACAGC
>NZ_JAGKRI010000271.1:0-293 GCF_017939255.1 Aeromonas sp. Prich7-2 | reverse complement strand
CCTGTCGGTAAGCTGCCTGTACTTTGGGATTGAGATTTTGACTCCCTCTGACCAGATAGCTTCCTTTGGCTTTGGTCACATCAGCAAAGTACTCGCGGCTGATGTAACCGGCATCCGCCAATAACAGTTTGTTATTTAACGAATTTTCGGCCGGAAGATGCTTGCGCTCCGATTCGGTATCCGCCGTGATACTCATCGATATCGGCGACTGGTCCAGCAAGGACATGGTCATATGACACTCTACCGCAGCGGGGCTGTGCTTATTGAATCGGCCCGGGAAATGTTCTGCCAAT
>NZ_JAGKRI010000270.1:0-293 GCF_017939255.1 Aeromonas sp. Prich7-2 | reverse complement strand
GACCCCAGTGCCGGGCGGTCCAACTGCTCAAACGCCTCGCGTCGGTTACCGGGCAGCTGCTTGAACGGGCGCTCGTTGAGCTCATTCAACAAAGCCCGGATGCACTGGTTTAGCTCGGCAAGCGAGAAGAAGGTCTGATGGCGTAGGCGAGCCAGGATCCAGCGCTCGACGATCTGCACACCCACCTCGGCCTTGGCTTTGTCCTTAGGCTTGTAAGGGCGAGCTGGCATCACCGCCACCTGATAGTGCTCGGCCAACTGCTGGTAGCTGGGGTTGAGCTCGGGATCGTATCG
>NZ_JAGKRI010000269.1:0-360 GCF_017939255.1 Aeromonas sp. Prich7-2 | reverse complement strand
GATTGATGTACTGTAAGCATTTCACGATACTTATAATGCAAATGCCTGCGGGCATTGATGTACTGATCACTCCGTTGTCAGCTGACAATCGCCATCGCTGGACAGGACGAGTTCCATCTCATACTACCGATAATCCATCTGCCAGAAAGCACCGAGCCGAAGATCGGCCAGCAAGCAGCCAGGATTTCATTTCACGATACCGATAATGGGGTCGCCAGCGACTACTGAGGTGCAGATCACCCCGTTGTCAGCTGACAATCGCTGCCAGCCAGTAGCCTAGTTTCCATTTCTCGATACCGATAATGCGGTTTCCAGCGGCTACTGATGCGCAGATCACCCCATTGTCAGCTGACAATCGGT
>NZ_JAGKRI010000268.1:0-349 GCF_017939255.1 Aeromonas sp. Prich7-2 | reverse complement strand
AGACCACAACGTTGATAGGTGGGGTGTGTAAGCGTAGCGATACGTTGAGCTAACCCATACTAATTACCCGTGAGGCTTAACCATACAACACCCAAGAAGTGTTTCTGGCCTTGTAGCGAATGAGCGAACTACTTACAAATTCAGTGATAATGACAACGCAAACTAGCGAAGTCGTTATTCACGTCAGCTTTCTGGATTAAGAATTTGCCTGGCGGCAATAGCGCAGTGGAACCACCTGACCCCATGCCGAACTCAGAAGTGAAACGCTGTAGCGCCGATGGTAGTGTGGCATTCGCCATGCGAGAGTAGGACACTGCCAGGCACCCAATACAAGAAACCCCGCTCACTC
>NZ_JAGKRI010000267.1:0-293 GCF_017939255.1 Aeromonas sp. Prich7-2 | reverse complement strand
GGATGCCTTGGCAGTCAGAGGCGATGAAGGACGTACTAACCTGCGATAAGCCGTGAGCAGTCGGTAAGAGACATTACGACTCACGGATTTCCGAATGGGGAAACCCACTTAGCATAAGCTAGGTATCGCTGCGTGAATACATAGCGCAGCGAGGCGAACCGGGAGAACTGAAACATCTAAGTACCCCGAGGAAAAGAAATCAACCGAGATTCCCTCAGTAGCGGCGAGCGAACGGGGATTAGCCCTTAAGCATCTTGGAAGTTAGTGGAACGGTCCTGGAAAGGCCGGCGATA
>NZ_JAGKRI010000036.1:0-25155 GCF_017939255.1 Aeromonas sp. Prich7-2 | reverse complement strand
AATTAACTGCTGCAACTAAAAGTTGCTTTGGTCACTTCATCAGACATTGAAAATCAAAAATTGTTTTTGATGCTCGATGCTGTGAGTGCCCACACAGATTGCTTGATTCAAATTGTTAAAGAGCGTCACGCTTATCGCGTTGAGGATGCGCATCTTACGCTCCTCACTTCGAAAGTCAAGCGGTTGTTTTCGCTTTTCTTTCGGCGCTGGCTTCACAAGGAAGCGAACTCATCAGTTCGGCGTGGTCCGCCGTGCTGGTAGGGGCGCATTATAGGGAGCCGCGCCGTGATGACAAGGGCTTTTTCACCGAAAAGAATCGTTCGCTCAGATATACAGCAAAGCGGTTCTATTTCGTTCGCATCACCACCATTTCGGGCTGTCATTGGATTTAAATTGAACATTTGAAAAGCCACTTTATAATTGGCTTTTCAAATGTTCAATTAAGGTTTCATTCATGCACCAGATCCTGGATAGCCGCAAAGAGGAGAGAATCGTTCCTCTGTTCCGCCTCGGGTTTCGGCCTTTCTTCCTGTTCGGCGCCTTGTTCTCGGCTTTGGCGATGCTGGGCTGGCTGGGGCAACTCAACGGCTGGTTCGCTCTGCCCGGGATTAGCAACCCCATCTGGTGGCATGCACATGAAATGCTGTTCGGCTTTGGTGCCGCCATAGTGGCGGGTTTTCTGCTTACCGCCGTCCAGAACTGGACCGCTCACCCAGGTGTACGCGGTTGGCCGCTGGCACTGGTCGTGGGATTGTGGGCCATCCCGAGAGGCCTGCTCCCCTGGTTTGGAGAAAGCAATGTCACTCTGATGGTCATGGACCTGGCCTGGTTGCCCCTCTGTACGTGGTTTCTCGCCAGACCCATCATAGTGACGCGCCAGTGGCGCAATCTCTTTTTTGTTCCCCTGCTTCTCGTGTTGACCCTGCTCAATACCGCTTGCTGGCGGTGGCATGCCGAATGGCCACTGGTGGAACATATCCTGCTTGCAACCGTGCTCCTCTTCACGACCCTGATTGCCGTCATGGGAGGACGTGTCATTCCCTTCTTTACCGCCAGAGCCACTGGGACGGAAAAAGCATTACCACTGCCGTGGCTGGAGCGCATTGCCCTCGCATCTCTGTGGCTCATCCTGCTGCTCTGGTTAGTACTCCCGACCCAGTGGGTCATCGGCATTCAGATGTTCCCTCTATATATAGTGGCGGCAGGGGCTCACCTCTACAGGCAGCTGCGCTGGCGACCCGGAACCACGGTGGCCCACCCCCTGCTGTGGTCGCTTCACCTGGCCTACCTCTTTATCCCACTGGGGCTGACCGCCCTGGCGGCACGCACGGCTGGCTGGCCGATTGCCTTGTCACTGACCAGCCATCTGTTCAGCGCGGGCAGCATGGGGGCCATGATCCTCGGGATGATAGCCCGTGTATCCCTCGGCCACAGTGGCAGAGCCCTGCAGATAGGGCGCAGGATCTCGGCGGCATTTGCACTGGTCATCCTGTCCGCGCTGTTGCGGGTCTTGCTCCCTCTCTTTTGGCCAAATCTCACCCTCACGGGATGGAACCTCAGCGGATGGAGCTGGGTTGCCGCCTACGGTCTCTTTGTCTGGGTTTATACCCCCATACTGACCAGTCCCAGAGCGGATGGCCGCCCCGGCTAGTCATCGCGTGGCCATGGCCGGATAGTGGATCAGATTGTGGAAGATGGCGGGAGCGACCCCAAGATTGCGATAGCCATGGGTACGGTCCGCTGCAAACCGGACGGCCTCCCCCTGATCGAGGGAACGCCACGCTCCGTCCACCAGTACCTCCATCACACCGCTGATGACGATGACATGTTCGGTCACTCCGGGTTCATGGGGTTCTGATTTCCGCTGGTAGCCAGGTAGCAGGGTCAGTTCGAACAACTCGAAACCAAAGCGGGCCTCATAGGGGAAAAGCGGGGCAACCTGCATCCCCTCTCCCGCCGGCTGCTGTCGAATATCATCGGCAATACGGTATACCGTCTCTCCCTGTGCCGCTGGTGTCGGCTCAATGAAACTGGAGAAAGAGACCCGAAAACCGGTGGCAATCTTCCACAATGTTGCCACCGTCGGACTGGATTCACCTCGCTCGATCTGTCCCAGCATGGCCTTGCTCACCCCCGTTTCACGGGCGGCCATATCCAGGCTCCATCCTCTTTCAGTGCGCAGCCCTTTCAATCGCTGGGCCAGATAGCGACTCATCTCCTGCATCTGTTCTCCGATTTCTTCGAGCCATATTGTGCGCCATAACGCACAGCGTTATAGTCGAAACCACATTGTACGCAATAGCGCACAAGCTACCAGCATCCACAAGGAAGTTTCCCATGCCCCTAGCCCTCCCCCACATGGTCGCGGGACTCATCGCCGTATTGGTGGGTTACACGAGTTCTGTCGTCTTGATCATCCAGGCCGCCACGGCCGCCGGTGCCGATACAGCCCAGGTCTCTTCCTGGCTATGGACACTGGGTATCGGCATGGGGGTCAGCTGCATCGGCCTCTCCCTCTATTACCGGGTGCCTGTCTTGACGGCCTGGTCTACCCCGGGTGCCGCCCTGCTCATCACCAGCCTGGGGAACTTCAGTCTGGCTGAAGCCATCGGCGCCTTCATCATCTCTTCACTGCTGATCACCCTCTGCGGTATCAGCGGCTGGTTCGACAGGCTGATGCGTCACATTCCCGCCCCCCTGGCGGCCGCCATGCTGGCCGGAGTCTTGCTCAGGTTCGGGCTGGATCTCTTCAAGGTGGCACCGCAAGATCCTCTGCTGCTTGGCACCTTGCTACTGGCTTTCTTGCTGGGTCGCCACCTCTGGCCCCGCTACACCATGGTGCTGGTCCTGGCGGCCGGCATGCTGCTCTGCACCCTGAGGGGCGAGCTGCAACTCAACGAGGTTCACTGGCAACTTTCCACCCCGGTCTGGAACTCGCCAGCCTTTTCCATCGACGCCCTGCTCGGCATCGCACTCCCGCTCTTTCTCGTTACCATGACCTCGCAAAACATGCCGGGCATTGCCATCCTGCGCGCCCACGGCTATCAACCGGCCACTTCTTCCCTGATTGGCTGGACCGGATTCATCGGCGTGCTGCTGGCACCGTTTGGCGGCTATGCCTTCAACCTGGCCGCCATCACTGCCGCCATCTGCATGGGCAAGGAAGTGGATCACGATGTCACTCGACGCTGGCCTGCTGCCGTGTGGGCTGGTTGTTTCTACCTGCTCACAGGCTGTTTCGGTGCCACCGTGGTTGCCCTGTTCAGCGCATTCCCTGCGGTGCTGGTCACCTGCGTGGCCGGGCTGGCGCTGCTCGGCACCATAGGCAGCAGCTTGCACAGCGCCTTGCAGCAGGACGAGGAGCGGGAAGCCGCGCTACTGACTTTCCTTGTGACTGCCTCGGGGATCACCCTGCTCGGGGTCGGGTCTGCCTGCTGGGGATTGCTGATCGGAGTGACATTGCATCAAGTCAACCGGCTCCGCGCCTGACCTGACCATCTGGGGAGACTCCAGTGAGACGCAGCACATAATCCTGAGAAGAGCGTTCACATATGAACCTTATTCCTTTCTAGTGACAAAACGGCGCAGATCCTTCCCGACAAGCGCCGTTGTCAGACTCAATACTGGAGAACGAAGATGAGGAATCAGGCTGTCATTTTGTTACTGGCACTGCTGGGCGCCACCACGACCCAGGCTGCCGACACCGATCGGGAGCTGGCACGCCAGCTCGCGCTGCAGCAGAAGAACCTGCTGCCGCTCCTGAACAATCAGGAATACCAGAGTCCACTGCCCAACCTGCTGCCAAAGGCCAGCCCGCGCCTGAAGCGCCAGGCTCGGGATGCCAACCAGGCGGCCATCCGTCGGCAAGGGCTGGATGGGGAGGTCAGGGAACTGATGCAACTGCGGCTGGCCAATCCGGATCAGGCGGATGCACTGCAACAAGGGGTTGAGCCACTGGTTGCCTACATACCAAGTGGTGACGAAAAGAGCTGGAGCGCCATCGAGGCGTTCGACAGCGCCGGCAGCCCGCTCTATCTCGATGTGAACCAGCCGCCGGCGCGGCCGGTACTGGTGGTGGAGGCCGATCCGGTCAAAGCCAAGAATGCCGGCCTGAAGGTGATGCGAAAGGCGCTGGCTGCCGCCGACATGCAGGTGACGCCCCGTGCCACCAGCAACACCACGCCCCTCAAGACCAGCATTCTCAAGAAGATCAGGCTCAACGATGATCAGGAGCCCTGGCTGCTGGGCGCCGCCGAGGTCTATGCCGTCGTGGCCGGGGTCAATCCTGGCAGGGACGAGCCCGTGGTAGATATCGTCGACATGCCCTATCTCGACTACGACAACACCGACTACACCCCCAACCAGATCCTGGTCTATTGGGATCGCTACCGCTGGGGAGCCGTCGACGTGGTCATGATGGAGCAGGATGACAACGTCAATTACAAGGAGCTGAGTGCCCTCCTGATTGACGCACTCAAACTCGGCTTCACTGCGGGCGGCGTACCCGAGGCCCTGCCCTTCCTCGACCTCGGCGGTCGTATCGTCAAGGCACTTCCGGACTCCTGGATGACCAACAACGACGACTACCTCGACACCTTCTATACCCTGGAGCAGGACCAGAGCTATCACCAGTATCCCGGTGCCGCCGGCAATGCAGTCATCGATCTCGAGCCCAGGGAGATCCAGCCAACCCGGCCCTGACTGTCGCCCAAAACAAAAAGCCAATGAGAAGACTCATTGGCTTTTCTGTATCAGAGCCGCGGATCAGGCCTGACCTTTCGGCCTCACACCCAGTGTGTGACAGATGGCGTAGGTCAGCTCTGAGCGGTTCAGGGTATAGAAGTGGAAATCCTTCACCCCTTCCTGACTCAGCACACGCACCTGGTCGATGGCAATGCTGGCTCCCACCATGTTGCGCGTCATCTGATCGTTTTCCAGCCCTTCGAAACGCTGGTGCATCCAGCGCGGGATTTTCACGTTGGTGAAACCGGCAAACTTGGCCAGGGTCTGGTAGTTGGAGACCGGCAGTATCCCCGGCACGATCTCCGCATCGATACCGATGGCGGCGCAGCGATCCCGAAAACGCAGATAGGTCTCCACATCGAAGAAGAACTGGGTAATAGCCCGGTTGGCACCGGCATCTATCTTGCGCTTGAGGTTGAGCAGGTCGGATTGCGCACTGCGAGCCTCAGGGTGGCCTTCCGGATAGGCGGCGACCGAGATATCGAAATCGGCTTCGGATTTCAGCAGGGCAACCAGGTCGGTGGCATACATGTCAGGCTTGTCGAGGCCGGGGGGCAAGTCTCCGCGCAGGGCCACGATGTGGCGAATGCCGCTGTTCCAGTAATCACGGGCAATGGTGCGCAGCTCGTCACGGCTGGCGTCGATACAGGTCAGGTGCGGGGCGGCGATGAGGCCGGTGCGCTCCTTGATGTCCTTGATCACCTTGTGAGTGCGGTCCCGGGTGCCCGAGTTGGCGCCATAGGTCACAGAGACGAATTTGGGCTCCAGCACCTGCAGGCGCTCGATGGACTGCCAGAGGGTGTTCTCCATCCCTTCGCTGTTGGGCGGGAAAAACTCGAAACTGACCGATATGTCGCCACCCAGATCCGCCAAACTCTGGTTGAGTGCCTCAACCTGACGCGCGCTGTGAAATCCCATCTGCTCTCTCCCTGTCCTGCAACCCATTCCTTCACGCCAAAACGGATGTTTGGACGTCTAAACGTCTTTCTATCTTTATGATAAAACGGATCAAAGTCAATACCGATTTGTCAGCGACAAGGGGGATTGCCGATTTTTTTATTTTGCAATTCAACCTAAGTAATGAGCGACCCCATCCCAAAATGCTGTCAGGCACGCTATGATGCGGGCGGATCGTCCTGGACGTTCTGAATCTGCGTGTGATTGTTTGGCCGGGTTTCCCGGCCTTTTTTTAACTTCTTTCCCCGCCTGCCGATAAGCAATTCAAGCGTTTGCAGGAGCCCCATCATGGAAGATCACCCCGGTTTTGCCACCGATCTGCTGTTCGATCGCTATCAGGGCGAGGTGACGGATCATGATGCGTTCTGGACCGTGCGCACCCCGGGCTCTCCAGACTACTACTTCGGCAACTACCTGTTGCTGCCCACCCCCCCAAGCGATCGTGACAAGGGCTGGCTCGAGGCCAGTTTCGACAGGCTGATTGGCTGGGATCCCCGTATCCGCCACCGCACCTTCCAGTGGCCTCTCGCCGCAGGCCAGAACAGCCGGGTCGCCGGGTTCGTGGCGGCGGGGTACCAATACATGGAGTACGTGGTACTGGCGCTGGGTGCAATGGAGTGGCAAGCCCCCACCGGCAGCGACCTGGCTCCGGCTCGCCCGTTCACCGCGGCGGACTGGGATCAGTGGCTCGCCTTCGAGCTGGCAGAGCGGGATCCCGCCCATTCGGAGGAGCGCTATCTTCCCTATCTCTTGTCACGCCGCCAGCTCTATCAGGCCATGATCGATGACGGGCTCGGACAGTGGTGGGGGTTATGGCATCAGGATCAACTGGTTGCCAGCTGCGGACTCTTCTTCACCGGCACCCTGGGACGCTTTCAACTGGTGCGCACGCACGCAGAGTGGCGAAACCGGGGGCTCTGTCGTCTGTTGCTGAGCCAGGTCGCACGCCAGGGACTGGCACGGGCCAGTTCGCTCATCATAGTGGCAGACGAGCACTATCACGCCCAGCGGGTCTATCGCACTCTGGGTTTCGTGCCGGTGGCCCGTATTGGCAGCCTGTGCCGCTTGCCACGGGAATGACAGGTCATCACGCAGATGAAGAACGGGAGGCCAAGGCCTCCCGTTCTTCATGGTGAACCATCAGGGCTGTGCCCCCTCCAGTTCGCTGGCGAGCGCCTCCTCCACTTCGGCAGGAGGCGCTGGAGCGACGGCTCCGGACACCGGTACTGACGGAGGCTGGGTCGCGCTTGCTCCGGAAGGCGCTTGTCCTTCCGGCACCACAGGTGCAGCAGGTTCGGTCCCGATGACACCCGACACAGGGACGGCAGGCACGCTCGCCTCACACTGACACTCCTGTCCCTTGCCCTGGTTGCCCTGATGGGGGGCATACCACCCTTTCAACCCCTGTTCCAGGCGATCGGCCGCCGCCTTGGGTGCCACGGTTCCCAGCAATACCTGCTGGCTCACCTCGGCCAGTTCATCCCCGAGCTTGGGAGTGCCGCGGGAGAGGATCTGGGTGGCAACCCGGATGGTGGAATCGCACTGATCCCGCCACTCCATCATCTCTCTGGCCGCCGGATTGGTGGCTTCAAAGAAGTGGTTGGAGAGCGAGAAGAAGCCGGGCAGCGAGTTGGTATAGAGCTCGGCAAACTGGGGAGTGGTCAGCCACTGCAGGAAGGTCATGGCGGCCTCCTTGTTCTTGCTGGCCGGATTCATCCCCATACCGATGTCGGTGTGATCGGTGAAGAAACAGCCATCCCCCTGCTTTGCCACGGGCGGGCGCATGACACCGAAGTCCACCTTGCCGGTGAAGGGGGCAATCTCCCAGGATCCCGCCGCATAGAAGGCAGCCTTGCCCGAGGTGAACAGCTCGTTGGTGGTGGCGTAGTCGCGGCTCTCGCCCCCCTCCCCCAGGTAGTCACGCCAGCGGGCCAGCTCCTCGAACACCTTGACGTATTGCGGGTTGTTGAAGCGCTCCTGGCCCCCGATCAACGCCAATCGACCATCCTCCCCCTTCCAGTAGTTGGGGCCTATGTTCTGGAAACCGAGCTCGGAGGCAACCCAGCTCTCCGAGCCGCTCACGGCGAGGGGAACATAGCGACCATCCGCCTTCACCTTGTCCAGGGCCGCGAAGAATGCCTCGCGGGTCTGGGGAACCGTCAGCCCCAGCTCACTGAAAATCTTCTTGTTGTAGAAGAAGCCGTGAATCACCGATGCCATAGGTACGCAGAAAGTCTGGGCGCCACTGTCGGTCTGCCAGGGGGATTGGGCAAAGCTCGGGAAGTTCTCCATCCCCGCCATCTCGCTCAGCTCCACCAGATGGCCCGCCTTGAACAGGGCCAGGGAGTCGTCAAACGGGCGGCAGGTGATGAGATCCCCCGCCTTGCCCGCCTTGAGGCTGGCCCAGAGGGTCGGCATGTACTCGACGTTCTGCACCCCGTTGAATTTCACCTGAATACCCGGGTGGGCGGCCTCGAATGCAGGAATGATCTTCTGTTCCCACAAGGCCTTGTCATCTATGCGCCAGCTCTCTATCACCAGCTCGCTGGCCATCAGCTGGCCACACAACAGGAGACTCAGGGCCCCGATCCACTTGTTAGCCATAAGTCCTCCTACACCTTGAAATGGGCGATCAATTGCTGCTGCTTGGCGACCAGATCCGCCAGCACCTCACTGCTGCTGGCCGATTCCCGCGCCTCCCGCTCGGTCTCGTAAGCCACATCCGCAATGCCGGCGACATGACGGGCAACCCCCTGACTCACGGAGATCTGTTCCTGGGCGGCATGAGCCACCTGATCCGCCATCGCCTTGATGGCACTCATCCGCTCGGCAATGGATTGCAGCGCCTCGTCCATCACCCGGGTCTGGGCCACGCAATCCTGGGTCTGCTCCTGGCTGCGTGCCATCACGGCCACCACGTGCTTGCTGGAACTTTGCAGGTTCTCGATCATGGCCTGGATCTCCTCGGTCGAGGTCTGGGTCCGGTTCGCCAGTGCCCGCACCTCGTCCGCCACCACCGCGAAGCCGCGACCGGCGTCCCCCGCGCGGGCCGCCTCGATGGCCGCGTTCAGCGCCAGCAGGTTGGTCTGCTCGGCGATGCTGCGGATCACGTCGAGGATGCTGCCGATGTTGTCGCTGAATTCCCCCAGCTTGTGGGTGATGCCGACCGCCTCTTCCATGGCACCCGCCAGTTGTTCGGTGATCTGGCGCGTAGTCGCCACCTGTTTGCGTCCGGCGCGGGCCTCTTCGTCCGCCAGGTCCACCTCGCGCTTGGTGCCGTCGGTGGAGCGCGCCACCTCGGTCGCACTCACCTCCAGCTCTGTGATGGCGGCAGCCACCTGATCGGTCTGGCTCTTCTGATCCTGTACCCGTGACATGGCTCGCTCGCTTATCTCGGCGGCGCGGCTCGCCTCGTCCACCAGATGGCGCGAGCCGGCATTGATCTGGGCGAGCAGCTCGCCAGTCTTGTCTGCCAGGGTATTGATGGAGCGGGTCAGGCTGCCGAACTCGCAGCGGCTCTGGTAGTCGATGCGCCGGGTCATGTCACCCGTGGCCATGCGATCCAGCTCCCGATCGATGAGTTGCAGCGGACGCTGGATGCTGCGGGCCGTGGTGTAACCGATGAGGAGCGCGGCGGCTGCGGAGATGGCCGACACGATCAGGATCCAGGCGCTGGCGCTGCTGACGGCGTCATCCGCCCCGACCCGGCTCGCGCTGGCAATGCCGCCCGCCGATTTGGCCATCTCGTCCAGCAGCGCCAGGCTGTTGACCAGACTGGTGTCGAGCTGCTGGTTCAGGGACTGCAGCGAGGCCGCCAGTTGCTGGCCATTGCGCATGGTCGCCAGCAACCCTTTCGGGCCGAGGGCCAGCTCCTGCATCCGATCGAGGTTGACGATGAAACGCTGCCTCACGTCATCGGGCACCTGCACCCGTTCGAGCCGTTTGCGTGCCATCTCGATATCCTTGCCGAGCACCTTCTCCAATTCATTGAGATCGGTCTTGGCATCGGCCCGGCGGATGTTTTTCAGATCCCGGGCAATGCCGGAGGTGATGAGTTCGGCCTTGTTGCGCATGGAGCGTTTGCTCGCGGTCTGCTGCAGCAACAGATCGGCGGCCCACTGGTAGGTATCTTCCAGCCGGATGAACGCCAGCTCCAGTTCATGGCGCCGATCGAGTGCGGCCACCCACTGACCGTGCTGGGTCAGCACCTGATCCGCCAACCCGTAGAACTCGCGGGTCGCCCCGTCGACATGGCGGAACCGCTCGCTCGCCTCCGCCACCCCGTCAAACCGGGCCATCTCCTTGCTCTGGGCCAGGAAACGCTCCTGCTGCGCCTTGAACTGGCTGGCCAGTTGCGGCAACTGGGCCGCCTCCTCGCTGGTTCTGTAGGTGAGCACCCAGCGGTTGCTGTCCTGCAGTGCGCCCTTGAGCCCGGCGACCGCGATCACCAGGGGGGTGGCACGATCAGAAACCTGGGAGAGCCCCTCGTTGATCCCCCGGATCTTCAAGATACTGATGAAGCCGAGCAGAACCAGCAACAACAGCATCAGCACGAAGCCGGCGATGATCCGCTGCACAATAGATAAACCCATGGAGGCATCCTCACTCGTTGGGGAAAGGGGTGAATGCCGAGGTTATCGGCAGCGGGGTGCAATGGAATAGCGGTTCGTGACGCGATGGCGGGCCAGATCACAGTTGGCGTGACATGGCAGGCAGAAAAGGGCCCGAACAGAGCCGGGCCAAAGAGACATGCTTGGTTGTCATGGCCGAGCACCGGCCACGTTTGTCATCAGAAGCGGTAGCCGACGCCGAACATGAAGGCCACCGGATCGATGGAGGTGTTGATGGTGCCCACGGCGGTATGCACATCGGTATCGATGTCGATGAGCCAGGCGGAGGCGTTGACGAACCAGCGGTCATTGATCGCCATGTCCAGGCCCACCTGACCCGCCATCCCCCAGGAGGAGTCCACGCTCACATCCGTCCCGGCCAGGGCACCGCGCCCTTCCTCGTCGAAGAAGGTGGTGTAGTTGATACCGGCCCCCACATAGGGGCGCACCTTGCTGTTGGCATCACCGAAGTAGTACTGCGCCATCAGGGTCGGCGGCAGGTGTTTGACCTTGGCGACCTCACCCAGGCCGGCAGTCGACACCGAGTGGGAGAAGGGGGTCGCGGCCAGCAGCTCGACACCCCAGTTGTCCGTCAACATGTAGGAGAGGGTCAGGCCAAGCTGCATGTTGCTGTCGATCTCCAGCTCGCCCGTCCCCAGCACGTTGTCACTGCTGGTCTGGGGAGAGACGAACGCCAGGCCACCACGGACCAGGATGTCACCGGCCTGATGTGCCATGGCGACGGGGGAAGCAAAAGCGGCTGCGATTAACAGAGGAAGGATCTTTTTCATCACATTATTCCTTTTTTGTTTTCTTTCTATGTTGCAAGCCCGAAAACTATAAAAGGATGTGAATGCCGAGTTATTGATTTAGCTCAAACGTTACCAAGAAATAGATAGATGTGTACAGCAGCTTACAACCATGCTGAGCATCGAGAAAAACATCAAAAATATCAAATAAAAACAATGAAATGGATAGATTTCCCGCCTTACCAACAACAATAAGAAATAATTTCCATATATCTTATTGCGGATAAAAACGACTGAAAACGGTTGTTTCACTCGTCCAACAAGAGTATTTTTGCGGGCCATGTAGCCGGGCTGTAAATAATTCTTTATGAAACCACAAACCAGAAGGGACAAAATAGTAGCCATATTGGCAGCCATCTGGGGCATTGGCTCTTTTCTGTTTATTTTGCTGGGTTTCGTGCTCGGCATGGCCTTGTTGATCCTGACCCATTAGACCGGTTGGTTGGCGTGGGAGGCCTGGCACAACAGCCACTCCCCTTCCGCCAGCTGCTCCGGGCTCAACCTCCACTGTGCCCGCCCCAGCTCGCCGCTGTATCCACGCCAGCGATCCCGGCCCTCCTGTTTCGCCCGGTACAGGGCCATGTCCGCCAGCTTGAAACTCAGACTCCAGAAAGAGTCCTCCAGCTCCGCATGCAGAGGATAATCGCAGAATCCCAGCGAGACGGTCATGCGCAGCGGCAGCTCCTCCCGCCCGAAACGGCAGTCGGCGATCTTGCGGCGCAGGCGCTCGATCCGTTCCGCCACTTGTCCTGGCTCCTCTCTGGCCAGCAACAGCATGAACTCCTCGCCACCCAGCCGGATCAGCGGCTCCTCCTCATCCAGCGTCCCTCGCAGCAGTTCGGCCAGCTGACATAACAGCAGATCGCCGATGTCGTGGCCGAAGCGATCGTTGACCCGTTTGAAGTGATCCAGATCCAGGATCACCAGCACCCAGCCTGCCGCCGGATCCTGGCGGTTCAGCAACCACTCATCGAGATAACGGCGGTTGAAGGCATGAGTCAGTGGATCCGTATAGGCGGCGACCTCCATGCGGGAGGAGTGGGCCTGCAGGGCACTGTGATGCAGGTTGATCCTGGCCGCCATCTCGCGGAACTTGCGGCTGAGCAGCGCCATCTCCTGGCTGCTGTCGATGATGGGCAGCACGCTCGCATCCTGCTTTTCGGTAAACTGGTGCAGCGCCCCCACCAGCTCGCCGATCGGCCCCAGCACGATGGCCCGCAGCCGGGCCAGAGCCATCAGAATGCAGGCGAAGCTTATCAGCAGCATGCCGATGAAGGTCCAGATCGCCCCCTCCATCGCCCCCAGCAACACGTCCCGCTCCTCGTCCACGATCAGGGTCAATACAGGCTCGCCGTCGTTGTCGAGCAGCAACCCCTCCCCTCTGACCTGCTGCAACCCGAGATCGACCAGCCGGTAGCTCATGTGCGGTCCGAGCGGTTTGAAGGAGCCCAGATGCTCGCGCGTTCTTGGCTGGGCTATGGTCAGCGTGAGCGCGGTCCGTTCCCCCAGATCCTGCAGATAGCGCTTGTCCAGCCAGCGAGTCGCCAGCAGATAGCCGTTGGGTTTGACGCTGCCGAGGGTATCTGTCACCGGCTGCAGCGAAAAGATGAGCGGTCCCCACTGTGAGCGCCTGACGCCACTCAGGCTGCTGATGCCCGCCTGCCGTGACTCGCGCAGCAGCTGCAGCTTGAGATCGTCCAGAAAGGAGGGCAACAGGGTGGTATCCGTGTCCGGCGCGTCTGGCAACAGGGTGCGGGTCCAGATCTCCGAACCCTGCAAATCCATGTAACTCAACACGTTGAGTTCAAAGTCCCGCATCGGGGTGTCGACCAGCAGATTGGAGTTGATGTAGGCCTGGTTGGGGTGGGCCAGAAAATGGTAGCTCTGATCCCAGATCCCCCAGTCCCGGGTAAAAGCATTCATGGCGCCGATGTCGTTCTGCACCGCCCTGATCACCCGCTGCAGGTGCTCCTCCATCCGCCGCTCCTCGACCCGCTGCGCCGCCGGCACCCGGGCCAGTGCGATCACGATGAGCAGCATCAGGATGGCTCCGGCCCAGACCGGAAACATGGAGTAGGCCAGCAGATGGTCGATGGAGCGGGACGGTTGAGCCATGGGCGCCAATATCCTTTGAATGGCAATGCGAAGCGGGAAGGGTCTTGCCCCAAGTATGGAGGATAGGCCCGCCGAGAGGTCACTGAATTACCACAATAAAAACAAGGGGTCCAGGGCCCCTTGTCACAATTATTGAACGCTTTATCTGGCCAGCAGAGGTGCCAGGAAGCGGGCCGTATGAGAATCCTCGCAACGACTGATCTGTTCCGGCGTCCCCGTTACCAGGATGCGGCCACCACCGGCGCCCCCCTCAGGCCCCAGATCGACGATCCAGTCGGCGGTTTTGATGACGTCCAGGTTGTGCTCGATGATGACGATGGTGTTGCCCCGATCCCGCAGTTGGTGCAGCACCTTGAGCAACTGCTGGATATCGTGGAAGTGCAGCCCCGTTGTCGGTTCGTCCAGGATGTAGAGGGTCTGGCCGGTGTCCCGCTTGGAGAGCTCCCGCGCCAGCTTGACCCGCTGCGCCTCGCCGCCAGAGAGCGTGGTGGCGGACTGACCGAGCCGGATGTAGGAGAGGCCCACGTCCATCAGGGTCTGCAGCTTGCGCGCCACCGCCGGCACCGGATCGAAGAAGGCACGGGCATCTTCCACCGTCATCTCGAGGATTTCGTGGATGTTCTTGCCCTTGTACTTCACCTCCAGGGTCTCGCGGTTGTAGCGCTTGCCCTTGCAGACGTCGCACGGCACGTAGACATCCGGCAGGAAGTGCATCTCCACCTTGATGACCCCGTCCCCCTGGCACGCCTCGCAGCGTCCCCCCTTCACGTTGAAGGAGAAGCGGCCCGGCTGGTAGCCACGGGAACGCGCCTCCTGGGTGCCGGAGAGCAGCTCGCGGATCGGGGTGAACAGGCCGGTGTAGGTGGCCGGGTTGGAGCGCGGGGTGCGGCCGATGGGGCTCTGGTCGATATCCACCACCTTGTCCAGATGCTCCAGCCCCTCGACGCTGCGATAGGGCGCAGGCGTGGACTCGGTGGCCTTGTTCAGCTCGCGGTGGGCGATGCGGAACAGAGTGTCGTTGATCAGGGTCGACTTGCCGGAACCGGAGACGCCGGTGACGCAGGTCATCACTCCGATGGGCAGATCCAGGTTGACGTTGCGCAGGTTGTTGCCGCTCGCCCCTTTCAATTTCAGCCACTTGCCAGTGAGCGGGGTGCGCTCGGCCGGGATGGCGATCTGCTTGCGCCCGGAGAGGTAGTCACCGGTCAGGGACTCGGGGTTCGCGATGATCTCCTCCGGCGTCCCCTGGGCGACGATGGCCCCGCCGTGCACCCCGGCCCCCGGACCGATGTCGAGCACATGGTCGGCGAGGCGAATGGCATCCTCATCGTGCTCCACCACGATCACGGTGTTGCCGAGATCACGCAGGTGGGTCAGGGTCTTGAGCAGCCGCTCGTTGTCACGCTGATGCAGGCCGATGGAGGGCTCGTCCAGTACGTACATGACCCCCACCAGGCCAGCCCCGATCTGGCTGGCCAGCCGAATCCGCTGCGCCTCGCCACCGGAGAGGGTCTCGGCGCTGCGCGACAGGCTCAGATAGTTGAGGCCGACGTTCACCAGGAAGCCGAGCCGCTCGACGATCTCCTTGAGGATCTTGTCCGCTATCTGGGCACGCTGACCGGACAGGTTCAACCCTTCGAAGAAGGCCAGGGCATCGCCGATGGACTGCTCGGCGATGGCGGGCAGGTTGCGATTGTCCACGAAGACGTGGCGGGCTTCTTCCCGCAGTCGGCTGCCACCGCAACTGGTACAGGACTTGTTGGCAATGTATTTGGCCAGCTCTTCCCGCACCGCGTTGGATTCGGTCTCCCGGTAGCGGCGCTCCATGTTGTGCAGGATCCCCTCGAACGGGTGCTTGCGCACCACCACGTCGCCGCGGTCATTCATGTAGCGGAACTCGATCTCGGTGCGCCCGGAGCCGCGCAGGATCACCTCCTGGGTCTTGAGCGGCAGATCCTCCCAGGGGGTCTCCAGGTCGAACTTGTAGTGATCGGCCAGGGATTTGAGCATCTGGAAGTAGTAGAAGCTGCGCTTGTCCCAACCACGGATGGCGCCGCCGGCCAGGCTCTGGCCGGGATCATGGATGAGCTTGGCGGGATCGAAATACTGCTGCACACCGAGACCGTCACAGGTGGGGCAGGCCCCCGCCGGGTTGTTGAAGGAGAAGATCCGGGGCTCCAGCTCCGACATGGAGTAACCGCACTCGGGGCAGGCGAAGTTGGCGGAGAAGGTCATGGGGGCAACCCCATCCTCCCCGTCCATCGGCACCACCAGCACGATGCCGCCGGAGAGAGTCAGCGCCGTTTCGAACGATTCGGCCAGGCGCAGCGCCAGGTCATCGCGCACCTTGAAGCGATCCACCACCACCTCGATGGTGTGCTTCTTGTGCAGCTCCAGGGCGGGAGGATCCGACAGATCGCACACCTCGCCGTCGATGCGAGCGCGGATGTAACCCTGGGCCGCCAGGTTCTCCAGCAGCTTGGTGTGCTCCCCCTTGCGGTTGCGCACCACGGGGGCCAGCAGCATCAGCTTGGCGCCTTCGGGCTGGGCAAGCACCTGATCCACCATCTGGCTGATGGTCTGGGCCGCGAGCGGAATGGCGTGGGTCGGGCAGCGTGGCTCGCCGACCCGGGCGAACAGCAGCCGCAGGTAGTCGTAAATCTCGGTGATGGTGCCAACCGTCGAGCGCGGGTTGTGGGAGGTGGACTTCTGCTCGATGGAGATGGCAGGCGACAGCCCCTCGATGTGGTCCACGTCCGGCTTCTCCATCAGGGAGAGGAACTGACGGGCATAGGCGGAGAGCGATTCCACATAGCGGCGCTGCCCCTCGGCATAGAGGGTATCGAACGCCAGGGAGGATTTGCCCGAACCGGACAGGCCGGTGACCACGATCAGCTTGTCACGTGGCAGGATCAGGTTGATGTTCTTGAGGTTGTGGGTGCGGGCACCCCGGATCACGATTTTTTCCATCTTGTTGCGCGCTCGATACGGGAACCAGAGCGGGCCAGTATGGCATAGAGACTACTGGATGAATAGACAGTCTTTCCTTCCGTACCCCTTCCTCAGAGATACTCCTTGGCCCAGCTCACCGCCTGCAACCGGTTCTTGACGTTCAGCTTCTTGAAGACGTTGTAGAGATGGGATTTGACGGTGTGTTCGCTCACGAACAGGCTGTCGGCGATCTCGGTGTTGGAGGCCCCTGTCATCAGGTGACGCACGATCTCCTGCTCGCGGGCGGTCAGCAGCGTCTGCTGACGCTGAGGTTGCCCGCTCCCCTTGCGGTAGTAGTCCACCAGGTCGCACAGCAGGTGGCGCGGGATCCAGTACTCCCCCTGCAACACCTTGCGGATGCCGAAGACCAGCCTGTCCAGCGTGTCCTGACGAAAGAAGAGCCCACTGGTATGGGGCCACATCAGCAGCAGCTCTTTGTTGGTGCTGGTCGGGGCATTGAGCAACACGGCACTGGCCTCGCCAAAGCGCTGGCAGATGGCATTGCTCCACAGCTCCTGCTGGGTCGACTTGAGATAGTCCAGATCGATCAGCAGCAAGGTTTTGGGGGCGCCCTCTGCAACGTCTGGCAGGTCATTCAGCTCCCCCACCAGCAAGATGGGCAGACCAAGCTCTTCACTGAGGTGACGCTGGAAACGGGAGGCTTGTGCGTTATTTTCGGTGATCAGCACCAGGAGGGAGTCGGGCGTCATCAAGAGAACTTCCTTGCACATTCGAGTCGGGGCTTTTTGGCAAGGAAGAGTACCAATCCCCCTCCCGGCTGCAGCATTAAAAAAGTATTAGACGCATCGGTGGCTCCTTTGAAGCCCAGCAATTTTCCAGCCAATACAATTGGCTAGCACGCCCCCCCCATTTGGGGGGTCAAGTAGTGCCGGTGCGCACCATAACAGCTCCGCCCTCTTCACGCAGCCTGCCCCAGCCGCCTCCCCTTGCTGGTGGCACCTTACCTCGGGTAAGTTACTCAGGCTGTGGCGATCCATTGACGCCACAGTGGCAGGGAAGATGTGCGCTCATGCCCGTCAACTGGTACTATGGCGGCCAAACGCTGCGGCCGATCCATGACGCCTCTGCCGGCAAGCTCCGGCGCAGCCAGGACACTGAAGAGAGATGACACCCGTCCAGGGCGCGCATCTCGTTGCAAACAAACGCATTATTGAATGGGCCCAGGCATCTGGCCTGGCCGGTATACATAAGGGTGGAAGAGAGATTATGGCCAGTCGAGGCATCAACAAAGTCATTCTGATCGGTAACCTGGGGCAAGACCCGGAAGTGCGCTACATGCCGAGCGGCGGTGCCGTGACTAACATCACCCTGGCCACCTCCGATACCTGGCGCGACAAGCAGACCGGTGAGCAGAAAGAGCGCACCGAATGGCACCGTGTCGTCTTCATGGGCAAGCTGGCCGAAGTCGCCGGCGAGTACCTGAAGAAGGGCTCCCAGGTCTATGTGGAAGGCAAGCTCCAGACCCGTAAATGGCAGGATCAGAGCGGCCAGGAGCGCTACACCACCGAGGTGCTGGTCGACAGCTTCACCGGTGTGATGCAGATGCTGGGTGGCCGTCCGCAGGGCGGTGGCCAGGGCATGGGCGGCCAGTCATCCCAGGGCAACTGGGGCCAGCCGCAACAGGCTGCACCGCAACAGAACATGCAACGTCCTGCTGCCCCGCAGCAGAACATGCAACCGCAAGGCGGTTACGGCCGTCCGGCCCAGCAGCCGCAATCCGCCCCGCCGGTCTACAACGAACCGCCGATGGATTTCGACGACGATATTCCGTTCTAGGGCCGGATTTTTTAAAATGTAAAGCGTTTTGTAAAGCGAAATGCCTAAAAACCCCGATATTTCGGGGTTTTTTCTTTTCTGAGCATGTAAAGATTGCACATTCTGAAAGCACGCAGTATACCTTAGGAATGGGTGTATAAAAGTGTAAAGGAGTGATGCAGTGAAGCTCAGAACCGTCAACATGAAGCAGTACAATGAACGTAAGTATCTAATCGTTGATGAGAGAGGACTCCCCATCCCGAGGCTATGTGAGTTCACACTGACACACCTGTATGGTGCGGAAAAAACACAGGAGAATAATGCAAACCACCTAATCCATATCGAACGATGGGCAGCAATGCTAAAAGTAGATCTAGCGGAAATTGTTGCTGGCACAGGGTTTGCTGACACTGGCTTATACCAGAGTTTTCTCAAACATCTTGAGCATCGCTCATACGATATCAACGGAGCAAGACCCCTCCGACCAGATATTGTTAGTCCTGATTATTTCAATCAACGCCTTGATTTGGTATTGGTTTATTTTCAATTTTTAGCCGACAAAGCAATATCCAAGCGCCGTAATACTGATCCTCTATTCAGTCAAATCCCCGAGATGATGAGAAGGCTTCAAGTAAAACTAGTCAAGCTGAGAAGACCAAAGACAGCTCCAGGCCGCATTCTTGGATTGTCATTAGTCCAACAAGCAACACTGTATGACATCATGGAAATACCGAGTTCTCTTGGCTGGAATAAATCTACTCAGTTACGTAACAAGCTAATTCTTAGGTTACTTTTAGAAACAGGAATTAGAAAAAGTGAACTGCTATCACTTACTACATCAAACTGCCATACGAGCAAGCTGGTACATGGTGTTTACCCATTTATCCTGACACAACAGAATATTGAACATAACGATCCTCGTAATAGAGTGCCACGCGAGAAAACAGTTGGCAGGATTATTCCTATTTCATTTCCTCTAGCTTCACTGATTGATGAATATAAACAGGCGAGAAAATCTCTTGGCGACTCAGCCATGAAGAGCCCCTATTTACTCTTATCGACAACTAAGCCACATAATCCGCTATCAATAGCAGCATTGGATGATATTTTCTCAAGTATCAAGAATAAAATTTTAGAGTTTTCAGATATTCATCCTCATAAATTAAGGCATACACTCTTTGAAAATATTGACAGAATGCTTACTAAAATGGGGGTTGACGCAGCTCAACAGAAAAAGATAAAAAATAATGTTGGGGGGTGGAAGTATAACTCAGATAGTAGTCTAATATATGAAACTGGGTCAATAATGGAGCAATGCAACCTAGTTCTAAACCAACTTCACGCTGAAATGGAATTACATAGAAAAATATCATAAAAAATTGCCAAGGTGGTGGCCATGCCGACAAAAAAATTAGATAAAAACGAAATTATGTTGGTACAAATAGACCAGCATCCACAATTTTCTTATGACCCATATCCTGTAAGCCAGTCAGGCCAACAACTGGATTTAACACAAAGTAAAGTAGTTCTGGAACCGGAGAGGGAGACCCTATTCTTTGAAAAAATCTCTCCCCAACTAAGAGAGCATGCCCGTGCATGGATTTCTTATGCTTGTCATATCTACTCTAACTATGCTCTTTTCTCACAACAACATTGTTGGCGCCTACTCAAAATCCCTGACGATACTGTAGCAGAAGATATTGCCGAAAAAATACAAGAAATCTACAGAGAGCTTTTGAGCTCTGAACGTAGTCCTAGCACTAAATCTGCTTTAAGAATACTGTATAAATGGTGTGTTGAAGAGGGTCTACCACACTTTGATGAAGACTTTTATGATTACTACCTAGCCAGTATAAAGTTTGGTACAGCCGAGGGTAAGGGCCTTGATGTAATTATGGAAATTCCTGACCGTGGACCACTCACGATCAAGGAAGAACGAATCTTCATCTCCACATTAAACTCAGTTTTACCAGAGACACTCACCACCCATGAGTTACAGGGATTGGTGTCACTAAAATGTGCCCAAGTTCTTGGCATGAGAAATATCCAGGTGATGAGACTAAAGTTCTCCGACTTGCAAATCTCTGACAAAGGTGTACATACCCTAAAAGTTTTAAGGGCAAAACAAAGAGGGAGGACCAATAATAACGTTTATAAAATTCGCCCCATAACAAAAACACTTGCAAAACTAATTTCATCAATGAAATCACGTTACGAATATATACTAGGTACAAAAATCACTGATGATTGGCCTGTAATCTCAGAGTATTACAGTCTTAGAGATGAATTAGTTAAGCAGCAAGTAAAGATAACCAAGATAACATACATCACCAATCAGTTCAGAATGGCTGTTGGATTGGACTTCAAGGTAACCAACCGTAGACTTCGTAAAACCTTCTGCTCGCGGCTAATCGCCAAGGGCACTCCTATGACTGTTGTTGCAGAACTAATGGATCATAGTGATTTACAACAGCTAGACGTTTATTATAGACAATCGCATAACGTTGCTAAAAAACTAGATGATATACTGCGAAGTCAGGCCATCGACATAATCGATGTATTTGCAGGTAAAGTTGTTACGCCCGATTATACCTCTCAGAGAGGACAAGGAATTTTCGCCCCATCGAAAAATTTAAATCTTGTTAAAATTGGTAGCTGTGGTAGCACAACCCCATGTTCTCTTCAACCCCCACTTTCTTGTTACAACTGTTCTTCTCTAGAAGCCTTTGAAGACGTTGACCATAAGGAAGTTGTAGATACGATGGTAGAAGAAATAAAAGAAGTATTTGGTGATGCTCACGCCATAAATATTCTACAACATAAAGATTTTTTAGCTGCTCGCAAGTTTGCTGACATGTTCGATCGGGGTGAACTATGAATACCAGCCTACAATTATTACCGTCAATTGGTGTGGATTCTGATAGCAATCTGGCACAATTGGTTCACTTTTACAAAAAAAACACTCCCTTTGCAAAAATAGAAAGTTGGGAATGGGATGACATTAGCTGGGATGCTAAAGGTATTTGTAAGACTCAAGCTAGAAAATCTGGATATAATATATCAGTCAATTTTAGCAGAGATAACAATCTCGGAAAAAAAGTTAAGTCATCATATAATGACATCAAGCCGTTTCACAATCTTGATCTATCTGATATCGCTAAATGTCATATCTCAGCATTGCAAATTGAGAAAGCGAAAGATGTAGGGACACTCAATTTCTATATTGTTGCATATCGGTATTTAGATAATGCGATGCTAAAAAGGAATATTACAGCAAGTAATCTGACTACTTATGACTTCAAAGTAGCAGAGGCTGAAGCACACGATAGGTTAGAAAGTTCTACCTTCTATCGTATTGGTCAGAAACTTGAATCTATTGCGACTTTCATTAACAAGAAGAAGCTTTCTATCCAAAAGATAGTATTCAAAAAGTCAGCTAAACGCGGTGACACGCATACCGCCAGTGATTCAAGAATCGATTTTGAGTCAACTACCAAACGGCATGAGAAGCTACCTACCCACGAAAGCCTCATCGCAGTAGCAACACTTTCTAACTCGAATCTAGAAGGTGATGATGCCCTGTTTCAGGCTATCGTAGAAATTATGTTTGCAACAGGTCTGCGATTTGATGAGGTGATCTGCTTGGATGTCGAGTGTTTACAGGCCAGGGAAGTTGAGGAGCTAAACGTCTTCACAGGCGAAATTGACATAGTATGCATTAATGAGATCCGCTATCGAGCCAAAAAAGGCGCTGCATATCAGACCAAGGCTATAGCCCCAAGCCTGCTTCCGATTCTACAAAAAGGTCTGACTAGCGCACTTGAAATATTAGCACCTGTACGTGACACGATTAAATGTGTCATTAATGGAAAATACGACTTCTTCCCAATTATCACCGAAGATTGTGAGCTTTTTGTCACTGACATTTGGGAAAGATTAAACTGGTCATCACGTTCAAATCTATTATCCTATCTAAAGAAAAGAAATGTTAATCTGACTAATAAACTGAATCCAAATACAGGTAAAAATGCGGCCGCATTCCACTCAGTAGACTTAAAGGAAAAAACATTTTCATTGGCGAAGAAGTCTATCGATGAATTATGGAAACAGATGTCAGTGTTAAGTGTGGCTGATTGCCCAGATAAACTAATATTTGTTACCCAACATCAGCGCCATCATTCTGATAAGAGCACAGAGCCCTGGGAATTCACAATGATAACGCATACTCAGATATCAGACTATATTTCAGGTCGCCCTGAATTTGGTATCAAAAATATATTTGAACGCAAACATCTGTGCTATCAGGGTGAACAAATCCGGCTGACATCACATCAATTTCGTCACTTTCTAGGCACTATGCTGGAGATCTCAGATTCAGTAACTCCTATAGAGGTTGCTCGCTACTTTGGGCGAAAGTATACTCCAGACAATATAGCCTATGACCACACTAATCCAGCTAAAAGAGTCATGGATAACGCAGACATACTCTTTGCCGCCTCAAATATAACACCAGAGCAAGCAAAAGAGGCATCAGTGATCTTTACGCTGGTTGATCGTGATGAGGTTCTTGAAACGATAGAAGACATTGGCACAACACTTATCACTGCAATTGGCTTATGTAAACATGACTATAGTGACTCTCCATGTGGAAAATACTATGCATGCGTCCGTGGGTGCTCTGAGTATTATCGTATAAAAGGAAAACAGGGAGAGATAATTCATTTACAAAAACTTCAAGATGAACAAGAAACTCGAATTCAGCATGTTAAGGCAGCTGTTGACGCAGAATATCATGGCTCCAATAACTGGCTACGTTCTCATGAAGAGCTATTAAATGGTTGTCGTATAGCCCTCGCCATTGAGCAGGATAATTCAATTTCAGATGGAGAACGAGTGCAAGTTTTTCCTAATGGTAATAATGGGTGTGTTGCAATATGAAAAAAGAACAGAAACAAATTACAGCTGCACTAGAGCAAGACTTCTGCAAACTCATCGTAATCCTAGCTGCCCGCAGTGGGAGGAATAAGGTCACCTGGAAGGAACTAGAACAGGAGACAGGGTTTACTCGGCAAGCATTGTCCAAAAAAGAATCTATTGTTAAGGCTTATAAAGAAGCCAATCAAAGTAGCAACATAATAGAAAATATCGGCAGGCGTGCAGAAGAAACCCAATCAAAACTTGATAAAGTGAAAGAGGAAAATATCAAGTTAAAAAAACTATTAGCTGACTATGATGAGACTTTTGTTCGCTGGTTCGCCAATGCAACAAGTCATGGTATGTCCATTGAGGAGTTGGAAGCACCGCTCCCACACTCTATGAAGACAAAAGCTAGATTGAAAGATCTTAAAAAATGAATAGAGCATTCAGTATTAGTCGTGAACTGGAAGATTTCGATCTCGATAGAATGCATGCCAAGGCGCGTGAAAATCTAGTTAAGGTGGCAAATTTGGTCGGGCCACTTGACCTTGCTGAATGGCAAAACTTCATAGAAAATGGCAGTTTAAATGCAACTGCAATAATAAAAGAGATTGGCATATCTCGCTCTAGCTATTACCAAAACAAATACATTGTTGCGTACCTTAAAAGTAAGGCTCAATGGCTAGCTGAACAGAATACCTTACAGGAGCTGCCCTACCAGGCTCGGGATACTTCAAAAACACCCGCAAATCGATACAGCCCGCTAGAAAAGAGCATTCAAGAGAAAGATAAAATGATTCGCCAATTACAGCTACGGGTTGCAGAACTAGAATCTCATCTAGAAGGATTGAAGCAGGAATATAAATCTCTTCAATCAAATTCACATCGAGATCAGCATCGCATGGAATTGCTAGAAATATTTAAGCGGGTGCCGAGATGAATGACTTCGGGCAAGAGAGGTTTTTCCGCATCACAAGATCACCATATTCATCCAGAAAAGGTCGATCATTTCATGCTGTACAGATAGATCCTGACACTCTACGTAACTGCAATTACAAGCAGAACTACATCATTCACATAAATGAACATAACAGTGAGCGCCTATCACTAATATTGGCAAAGGGTGCATTGGTTAAATTAGCTGTCAAAAAGCAGTATAGTAGACGAGTAGAGCACGGAGGTATTCTCACTGTAATCACCCCTCAATACCTAGACCTTATTAGGCCATCAGGGGAGCAGATCGCACTTATGTTAGGTAGTCACACCAGATTTAAAGGTGTTGGCCCAGTGAAAGCCCGTAAATTATGGTCTACATTTGGTGAGTCCCTATTTGAAATATTGGATAATGGGGATATTGTAAGCCTGCGTAAGATATTAAGTGAAAACACTGCAAAAAATACTGCCGATGCATGGCGTAGCTATATAAATATTAATGCTATGCGATTCTGCAATGCAAATTTAGGCTTATCAGTATCAACCTCATTTTTGGTATCAGATTATTATCAACAGGAAACCATAAGTAAGATAAGCGAAGATCCTTACCGATTATTAGCATTTGGTGTTGATTTTAATGAATGTGATCGGATCTCACTGGCTCTAGGCTTTCAATTGGACGCTCCTATTAGGTTCGCAGCAGCAGCCGAGGAGGCGTTGTACTGTCAGCTTTCTAACGGGAGTACATTAGCAACACGATATGATTTAGATATATGGCTGAAACAACTCTTGCATATCCCAATGAATCCAGAGAAAACAGAGTGCTATGTTAATCAAGCATTCGCACTCGCCACATCGTGTGAAAATATCCTTGAGGTTGGTGATAATGAATTACAGAGCGCAGGTGCTTTCACCATGGAAGCATATGTTGCTCAGCGATTGGTGAACCTCATCACAACCCCGAGTAAATTATCTCTCGATGAAAAAAGGATAAACTTCTATATCAATCAATACGAAAGTAAAAAGTGCTTTCACTTAAGCTCTCTTCAAAAAGAAGCTATCTTTGGGGCTATAAAACATCGTTTTCTAATTATTAATGGTGGTGCAGGTGTAGGTAAAACTACATTATTAGATGCACTTTATTCAGTGCTTCATAAGTTAGGGAAGGTGCGAATAAGCGGGGAAATTCTTCTCGGCTGACTCAGTCATTTCATTTCTTCATGTTTGAGCCGATTTTTTCTCCCGTAAATGCCTTGAATCAGCCTATTTAGACCGTTTCTTCGCCATTTAAGGCGTTATCCCCA
>NZ_JAGKRI010000266.1:0-293 GCF_017939255.1 Aeromonas sp. Prich7-2 | reverse complement strand
GGCCTATGGCCGTGGTCAGGAGGCGGCCAAGCGGCTGCTGGGCGCCGAGTTTGACGGGGTGCTGGTGACCGACCAGTACGCCGGCTACCGGTTTATCGACGCCGACCAGCGGCAACTGTGCTGGGCCCACGTGGCCCGCAATCTCGTGGCCATCGCCGAGAGTAGCGAGCAGTGCAACCAGCCCATCGGTGCCCGGTTGGTCTTGCTGGCGGATGCGGTGTTTCGTACCCGGCACCGTTGGGAAAGCGGTGCGTTGAGCAAGCAGAAATACCTGCGCAGGCTCGCGCGTTACC
>NZ_JAGKRI010000265.1:0-293 GCF_017939255.1 Aeromonas sp. Prich7-2 | reverse complement strand
TCGTACACCTTCACATCCCCGCCCTCGCCCTTGGGCGTCAGGTTGGTGATGGTCACCCCGTCATCGTCGTTCTTGATGGTCAGGGTCAGGGTCGCCGTGCTCACGTCTCCGTCCGCATCCGTCAGGGTGTAGGTGAACACTTCGCTGCCCACCCCGCCCCCGGTCAGCGCCTTGAAGTCACCGTCGTTCGGGTTGAGGGTGTAGGTGTAGGTGCCGTTGGCATTGAGCACCAGGCTGCCGTAGGTCCCGCTCAGGGTGCCCGCGGTCACCGCCGCGCCATCCGCCCCCTGCAC
>NZ_JAGKRI010000264.1:0-441 GCF_017939255.1 Aeromonas sp. Prich7-2 | reverse complement strand
GAATGAGTCGGCGGGGTCGGACAGCAGCAAGGAGTCGACCACGGTGACGGGGGACTTCACCATCAGCGCGCCGGACGGGGTGAAGACCCTGAGCGTGGGTGGCATCAACATCGTGGTGAACGGGGTGGTGGCGGGCTTCCCGCTGAGCGGGGTGACCACGCCGCTGGGCAACACCCTGACCATCACCGGGTACAACCCGGCGACCGGGCTGGTGAGCTACAGCTACACCCTGAACGACAACGAGGCGCACCCGACGGCGAACGGCAACAACAGCCTGTTCGAAGACTTCGCGGTGAGCCTGGTGGACAGCGACGGGGACTCGGCCTCGAACACCCTGAGCGTGCAGATTGTCGATGACGTGCCGACGGCGGTGAGCGACGTCAACCTGACGGCGGCGAGCGAGAACAACCTGGTCCTCAATGGCAACGTCATCACCAACGA
>NZ_JAGKRI010000263.1:0-437 GCF_017939255.1 Aeromonas sp. Prich7-2 | reverse complement strand
GATATAATCTCACATCTTCTCAACAGCTTAAGATCCATTCCGTGTCCCGCCGTTATCAGCTGACTGATGCACAATGGGGGCTTATCGAGCCCCAGTTTCCTTCTCGAAGCCTGATCGGGCGCCCTACCCGTGAACCGCGCCAAGTGCTCGATGGCATTCTCTGGATACTCCACACCGGAGCTCCTTGGCGAGACCTTCCAGAACGTTTCGGACCATGGAATTCGGTCTACAACACCTTCCGGCGTTGGCAGGATGCAGGCCGGATTGATGCCATTCTGGAAGCGCTGCAACTCAAGCTCAATGAAGAAGGGCTCATCGATTTCGACCTGTGGTGCCTGGACGGCTCCAATGTCAGAGCATCCAAAGATGCTGCCGGTGCACGTAAAAAAACACCTCAATGAATCAAGCCCTTGGCCGTTCGCGGGGAGGTTTCGGCA
>NZ_JAGKRI010000262.1:0-3075 GCF_017939255.1 Aeromonas sp. Prich7-2 | reverse complement strand
TGGCAGGAAATAACAGAGAAGTTGGAGTGGGCAATGGTGTATTTATCCAAAAACGGCAAAAAGAGTAGGCAGAGAAAATCCAAGCAAAACAACACGTTAGACGGTATTATTAATTCGCTTGCCGCTTAAGGTTCTGTACATGACATCCCCTTTAAGATTAAACCATTCACACACAGTCATAATACACTCTTTTGTTTCATAATGTGCAGTCGCTATCGATGTATTCAAATCTGTAAGTGAGGTTGTTCTTTTGCTTAAATTTATACTATTCATGAAAGTAGTGAATATTTTATCAATTTCAACTGTTAGATCTTTACTTAGCTTACTTTGAATTTTCTCTATATTATGAATTAATTTCTTATTTAAGAGTTGCATAATGCAAACAGGCATACTGGACAATCCATTTACATGAACAGAGCCTCGAATGAAGATGTGGTCGATAACATCAATAGAAAAACAAAACATCCTCTCAGGATTATCCTGAGTATCTGTTTTCATCCATACTTCGGCTATTTCAATTGTTTTTAAAAAGTCAACTGTAAATCTCTCAAAGACCTTGTTAATGTCCTTTAAGATATTGTTGTTTACCATTTTATAATAGTTCATCCAATAAACATTATTTTCAATACCACCACTATCACTTACTTCGCATAATAAATTGTACTCTTTCAGTTTAGAGCACATAATGTTATTAAAAAATCCATGTCTGATTTCTGAGCTAAGGTTTCTATCTAGCCCAGAGTCAGGGTCATTGATGTAGGCACTAACAATAAATTCAATCAAATTATTGAATGCACTAACATCATCTCCATGCTCTATCAATGAGATTAGAGAATCAATTTCAGATTTATTCTTTCGAAGAATATTATCTGTATCAACAAAAACTTTCGCAGTACTTAACTTAGCAACACCACTATCAACGATTACATTATCTATTAACTCTGAAAATTCAGACGAGAACTCGATTTTATCAATATACCCTCGTTCTTTAAGAGCAGAAATTATTTTTGTCCTTTCGAGAGTTAAATCAATTTCATCATCGAAGCAACCAAGATAATCCATATTTTCTATTGTTGCTATTTCTTTAAGAAAAAAGTAGTGCATTTCTGATATTTCTTTTCCAAGTAATTCACTTGGTCTCTCAACACCAGATTCAATAATAAACTCTTCAAAAACATCATTAAAATATTCTTGATTCTTTAACTTACTATTAATGTTATATATGTACGTCGCAATAACCGCCTCAACCGTATAGAGGTGCTCGTTATTAATATAGGATATTATTTCAGGAAGAGGAAAACAAATATAACTCTGAGGTGTTTCAATTAATGTCCTCGCTGCAAAGTCAAGCAATGATTTTTTATCACCGCTCCTAATTAAAAAATATGTTTTTAAATCAATAAAGTCCTTGTAAACAGGATTGATTTCTTTATATTCAACTAATCTTTCTTCAGCTTCAACAAAGTTGCCTTTGTTTATAAGCTCTATCAGTTCATACTTTAGTAAAATTAGTGTGCTACTTTCTAATTTTTTATATGGAAGACTGTAAAGATGTGGTGGAGCAAAAAGCAAGGTATCTCTTTCGATAGGAGTAGCACACTCATGCAAATAGTTGGCCTGTACTACGATCTTCTGTGTTTCCTCCTCATTAAAATAGTAAGGTGCTGTTTTTACCACACTGAGCAATATATGCTTATTGATATCTAAAGGATGTATTCTCGTTGCTAACTCAACCAATTTCTGTATCGAGTTATTAACATGTTTCAACGAATATATACTAATAAGACTTTCAATTGCCTCCTTTAATACATATGGCATATGACTAGCAGGAGACCTTCCAGCATGTATATAGGACTTTGCGTATATACATATATTAGATATTGCATTACCAATTGTTAATACATTTTCCTCCAAAGAAGTAATGATTTCATCATAATGTCCTTTCGTATATAATTCGATAACGCTTTCGGTATATTCATCTATGTGATTATGCTTAATTCTATAATCTTTTAATTTTGTTTTATCATTCAGTTCCTTTTCAAGGTATCGAAAAGATACCATCAGCACTTCTTTTTCTTGCGATGGGGACACTCTAGAATTGCATTGTTCATTTATATTTAACTGTATTATACACTCAGATACAAAATGATATAAATCAATAATATTAAAACTTTGAAAATCCCATACTGAATATATTGAATCGGCCTGTTCATACAATGGATAAGGTAGCTGAAGCAATGCATTTAACCCAGATCATGTACAGAACCTTAAGCGGCAAGCGAATTAATAATACCGTCTAACGTGTTGTTTTGCTTGGATTTTCTCTGCCTACTCTTTTTGCCGTTTTTGGATAAATACACCATTGCCCACTCCAACTTCTCTGTTATTTCCTGCCACGCACCATGGATGATGCTCGCCAATATCGGCATTAACCAAAGCGCGCTGTTTTTGGCAATCTTCAGCATCGATAACTCCGCGCTGCCAATCAGCGTCAGCGCCAGCCGACGTTTGACCAGCAAGGCCAGCAAACTAGCCCAGATCAAGCCTTCCGCTATCGCTTTTTGTCGTGTCGCGAACGCCTTCAACCGGTTATGTGATTTCAGCTCTTTGAACAACAGTTCGATCTGCCTGCATATTCCGGTCGAAAATGAACACCTATTCCGGTTTAAAATGAACGCTGATTCCGGCTTGCGTGTACACCATTTCCGGACACCTCAGAGCACGAACTCTGATGTCAGATGAACCGTCATGCTCCAATGACCTGGATCCACAACTGCCGCGCTGCGCTTGGCTGCTGGCTTGTTCGGTGAGTCGAAAAGATGCCTCCCCTCAAAGCTCAGCTTCTGCTCGCAGAATCCCTGGCCGCATACTTTCCGGAAATGGTGTTCACAGATTCCGGAATCACTGTTCAAATTCACCGGAATACGCACTGCCAACGGCAACGATACAATGCCATCACCTTCTCGGCTGGCCATCGCTCACGCGGAAGATTGGTCATCCATATACAGAACCGTTTTTCCTCTGCAAACCAACGTCTTATGAGTCGATATTTATACTTTCCCGAACTCACATCCA
>NZ_JAGKRI010000261.1:0-644 GCF_017939255.1 Aeromonas sp. Prich7-2 | reverse complement strand
ACGGTGTGATTCATGACTGGGGTGAAGTCGTAACAAGGTAACCCTAGGGGAACCTGGGGTTGGATCACCTCCTTACCTTAAGATGACGAAGTTGTTGAGTGTTCACACAGATTGCCTTGATTCAAAGTAGTTAGAGCAAAGACCTGATGCAGAAATGCATCGGTTCTGATTCAACTTCGGTTGAATGAGAGAAGCCCGTTCGTTGGGTTGGGATGTGAATAGCGGCGCAAGCGGCTACCCAAGCCAGAGTTAGCGATAACAACGAACAGCGCTAAAGGCCGCTAGCCTCGCAGGCTCGGCGTCGCCTTTACGAAAATCATTGCGAAGTGACCTTCGCAAAGCATGATTTTCGTCCCCTTCGTCTAGAGGCCTAGGACACCGCCCTTTCACGGCGGTAACAGGGGTTCGAATCCCCTAGGGGACGCCACTTCTCTTCTTGCTAACAAGAATGCAGAGTTAAGAACTGATTCTTAACTCTGTTTTCTTCAGCCTTGTGCTGTTGCAAACATGCTCTTTAACAATCTGGAAAGCTGATTTAAAAAGTAGTTCTCAAACATTTGTTACAAGTGCTTTGGAAACTTCTTGGCGAAAACCAAATTTTATTTGGTCCTTGTTGTACGACAACAAGCTGTGCCGGTTTCACC
>NZ_JAGKRI010000035.1:0-66208 GCF_017939255.1 Aeromonas sp. Prich7-2 | reverse complement strand
CAGGAGTTGCTCCAGATAGTGATTAGCATTAATAATGGTCATAGGCTTCGCGCGTGTTGATTTTGTTTGGCGATAAAATTAGATCACAAACGAAGCCTTTTTTATATCTATTTCAATTGGTTGGCGCTAAAGATCCTGTACATGAAAACCAATAAAGCGATCAGCCACGAGATCAAACAGGGCTTCCCTCACGCCCCCTTGGGCTGCCGCATCGAGCTCTCAAAACAGACCCAAGAGTTAATTCTGAGCAATATCAAAAAGGCGACTCTCAATACCTCGCGCCTCATGGGCCTGATCCGCCGTTTCTCACAGGATTGCGATTTACCGCTGACACTGGCGAATTTTCTGAAGTTCTACCCTCATATCAGCCTTGAGGAGATCTACAAGCGCGGCAATTGGAGCGCCTTGGTCAAACAGGCCCACAACCATACCGTTTCTGAAATGAGCGATGAGAAGCTGTCGACCCTCTACACCCGGGCCATCAAAACCCGGCTATTGGGCTGCGATGCGCTCCATTACTTGAACTTCTTACAAACCTTGGTGGAAAGCGCCTTTACCTTAACGGCTGAACACGATGAGCGGATGGCCTTGATGTGCCATTACGACTTCTGGCAACAAAGCGGCCCCAACGCAGGCTTTAGAACGTTGGCGCACAGCCTGAAACAACTCAATCAACCTGAGTTGAGGGCCGAGCTGGCAGATCTGTTGCCCATGCTGATCAACCGGGTGCAACACGAGCAACTGGCCATGCCTGACCTTCCCGGCAATCCACTGCAACTGCATGCCCGTTATGCCAGAGAGCAGGTGCTGGTTGGCTTTGGGGCAACCACCTTCACGCAACAGCCCTCGGCTCGCGAAGGGGTCTATGTCATCGCAGAGCACAATATCGAGTTGCTGTTCGTGACCTTGAACAAAACGGAGCAGCACTTCTCCCCCACCACCCGTTATCACGACTACGCCATCAACGAGTCACTGTTCCATTGGCAGAGCCAAAACAGCGCTCGCCCAGAGCGAGGTAAGGGGCTGAGTTACATAAACCACAGAGCAGAGGGTAAGCGCGTGTTTCTGTTCGTTCGTGAGCAGAGCAAAGATGAATTTGGCCGCACCCTTGGCTTTGTGAACTTCGGTGAGGTGGAGTACATCTCCCACAGCGGTAGCCAACCGATGAACATTAAATGGCGTCTCACTACTCCGATGCCGCCTTTTATGTGGAAAGAAGCGGCCAAATTGGCAGTTGGCTGAGCGACCCATCACAACAAGGCCCACCCACGGCGGGCCGCCTTCGTGTGGTCAGCAGGCAATCCGTTCTATGCGACCGCCACTGAGTTTGAAGAAGGCATCCTGTGGCAGCTCCTGCAGCCAGGTGGTGGTGTAGTCCAGATCCACATAGGCGCCGCGCAGCATGGCGCCAAAGAGACCGTGAGAAACCACGATGGCCTGCTCGGCAATCTGCTCGTCCTCAAGCCATTGCCGGGCCCGGCGCTGAATGCTCTCAAAACTCTCGCCATGGGGGGCCTGCAGATACCAGTCCGGCTCCTCCAGATCCAGCTCGGGGTAGGCCGCCAGCAGCTCGGGCACCCGGCGACTCTCCCACTCCCCCATCCCTAGCTCCACCAGCCGCTCATCCCAGATGATGCGCTCCTGGTCCAAGCCAAGCTGCTGACACACCCGCTCCGCCGTCTGCCGTGCCCGGCCGAGGGGGCTGGCGTAGATCGTCCAGTCGGTGGGCTCGGTCAGGAGCTTGGCCAGACGGGCCCCCATGGCGAGGGCCTGGGCTTCTCCCCTGGGGGTCAACTCGGAGTTGCAACGCCCCTGCAACCGCAATTCGGCGTTGTAACGGGTCTGGCCATGGCGCAGCAAATAGAGGGTTCGAGACATGGTTTCTCCAGCAGAGTCAACGAGATAAGAAAACAGGGGGAAGATGATAACAGATGTACCGGGTCAACCAAGACCCGGAGGATGCAGGCTTGTGCTGACTCCTTGAGCGCATGGCCTGCGGCTATCGTGAAAGGACGACAGGGGATGTGCCGGTTTATCGGTCACAGGATGGCGGCCAATGCCAGAAAAGACAGAGTTTTTGCTCTGATCCGGGGGCCATTTTGGTACGAATCTCTGGCTCAAGACAGGGACGCCTAGTGTACAATCTGCCACCCGATTTCCCCTGACCCGGCCCAGGCTCAGGCCCTGATGTACCCCAGAGTAAATGAACGTGACCCCAACCCACCCCATGCTCGACAGTTATTACAGCCAGGATCTGGTGTTCTTCTCCATCCTGGTGGCGGTGCTCGCCTCCTACACGGCGCTGACCATGACCAGTCGGGTGAGCCAGAGTCGGGGACGGGCCGCCGTGCTCTGGCTCGCGGGGGGAGCCTTCGCCATGGGGCTCGGCATCTGGTCCATGCATTTTATCGGCATGCTCGCCTTCAACCTGCCCATCGCGCTGGGATACGATCTGACCCTCACCGGTCTCTCCCTGGTGGCGGCCATCGGCTCCTCGGCCTTTGCGCTCTGGCTGGTGAGTCGTCCCCAGCTCCCCTGGCACCAGATCCTGTTCGGGGCCGTGCTGATGGGGGCCGGCATCGCCACCATGCACTACATCGGCATGGCGGCCATGAAGATAACGCCCGGCATCCACTACCTGCCTGGGCTCTTCATCCTCTCCATCCTCATCGCGGTATTCGCCTCGGGTGCCGCGCTCTGGATAGCGTTTCGCCTGCGCAACAGCTCGCCCCGCGCCTTCTTCAGCAAGGCCCTCGCCTCCCTGGTGATGGGGGCGGCCATCATCGGCATGCACTACACCGGCATGGCGGCGGCCCAGTTCCCCGCAGAGAGCCTGTGCGGGGCCCTCTACACCGGTCTCAATACCCAGTGGTTGGCAACCGTGGTCATCATAGTGACCCTGGCGGTGTTCGCCATCGCCTTCGTGCTCTCCATGCTGGATGCCCACGCCGCCAAGCTCTCCACCTCCCTGCACCAGGCCCACGACGAGCTGCTCAAGCTGGCGCTCCATGACAGCCTGACCCGGCTGCCCAACCGGCTGCTGTTTGCCGACCGGCTGGAGCAGCGCATCCAGGAGTGTCAGCACAGCCAGCGCAGCTTCTCCCTGCTGTTTCTCGATCTCGACGGCTTCAAGATCATCAACGATGCCCACGGCCACCACACCGGGGATCTGCTGCTGGCCGAGGTGGCCCAGCGCATCACCGGCCTGCTCGGTGCCAGCGACACCGCCTCGCGCTTTGGCGGGGACGAGTTCGTGCTGGCCCTGGCGCCGGGGGACGTGAGCCAGGCCACGGCCTTTGCCGAGCGGCTGCTGGCCACCCTGGCCCAGCCCTATGAGTGGGAGCACCACAGCCTGCACATCACCGCCAGCATCGGCATTGCCGTCTATCCCCAGGATGGCACCAGCCTGCACGAGCTGACCCTCAACGCCGATGCCGCCATGTATTACGCCAAGGAGCAGGGGCGCAACGACTACTACTACTTCGACAGCGCCATGAACGCCAACGCCCACCAGCAGTTCCTGCTGCACAAGGAGCTGCAACACGCCCTGGAGCGGGGGGAGCTGGCCCTGCACTACCAGCCCAAATACTGTGCCCGCAGCGGCCAGGTGGTCGGCGCCGAGGCCCTGCTGCGCTGGCAGCACCCGGAGCATGGTGCCGTCTCGCCGGCCAGCTTCCTGCCGCTGGCGGAGAAGAGCAGGCTCATCATCCCCATCGGCAACTGGGTCATCGACGAGGCGTGCCGCCAGATGAGCGCCTGGCGGGCGGCGGGTCATCACGACTGGAGCGTGGCGGTCAATCTCTCCACCATCCAGCTCGCCAGCCCCGGGTTGCTGGAGGAGGTGCAGGGCGCCCTCGCCCGCCATCGGCTCGAGGCCCGTCACCTGACCCTGGAGATCACCGAATCCACCGCCATGCAGAAGGCCGAGGAGAGCCTCGCCATCCTCAACCGTCTGGCCGAGCTCGGCCTTGGCATCTCCATCGACGACTTCGGCACCGGCTACTCCAGTCTGCTCTACCTCAAGCGCTTCCCCGCCAACGAGCTCAAGATTGACCGGGGCTTTGTCACCACCCTGGAACGGGGAGGCGACGATGCCACCATCATCGCCGCCATCATCGCCCTGGGTCAGGCCCTGGAGATGCGCATCGTGGCAGAGGGGGTGGAAACCCCGGAGCAGCGGGACCTGCTGACCGAGCTGGGCTGCGACACCTTGCAGGGCTACCTGCTCGGACGCCCCATGACCGGGGAGCAACTGCTTGTCCACTGCGCTCCCGAGACTCCCCAGCGGGTGCTGGAAGGTGTGCTTGCCTGACAAGCAGGTGGGGCGCTGCGCCCATGTCGCCAGAGTGATCACCAGCCCGATTGCGTCCCTTCACGACTCAAGGTAGTCTGCTGCAAGACTCGAATGCTCCTTTATCTTGCCGGGCGCATCGAGCGCCCCCCATGGCAGATCACCCGTTCAGAGGAGCCACATCCATGGCCAGATTCCAGTTCTTCAGCGTCCCCGCCTCCCGCCGTCAGCAATATACCTATGTCGACATGGCCTCCCCCACCTTCCTCACGGAGAAGGAGGCGCTGCTGACACAAGGGTTCGAGGTGGAAGAGGATTTCATCGACGCAGCCACTCCCCACGAGGCGGTGGAGAAGTACAGATCCGGTTTTCTCTACGTGGCGGACGAGATAGGCAAGTCAGACGAGGCCTATGCGGCGGCAACGGCCTTGCTGGAGATGGGCAAGAAGATCCTGGGCCGCAAGGCGGGCTGAGCAAGGCGGGCCGCCGGGACGATACCCCCGATGGCCCGCAGGCAGTCAGCGTTGAGGGTGCTGACGGAGCATCTCCACCAGCTCCTCTTCACTGCCGGGTTCATGGGCAAGCTGCAGGCTGGGGGCGGCGCCCCCCATCAGCATATAAACGTGAGTGCTGCAGTGATCGTAGTGATACCACTTACCGTCGATACAGACGTCGGTATAGCATCTCGGGTCCCTCTTGAGTTCCATACGCACATCCTTATGTGTCATTCACCAACCTCACCCTTGACCGTAAAATAAGGGACCTAAGTCCCCCTTGACCTGGATCAAGGGAGGTGGCGGGCAGAAGCGGGCAGTGGCCGGATCTGGCCGGGGCGGGATGCCGCCAGCCTGGATGACCGAGCCCGCCAACCGGCTCCAGCCTGGCAACAGCGCAACAAAAACGGCGCCCGAAGGCGCCGTTTTTCATGTCCGTCATTTGACCGACGGGGAACAAGCCGCTGGCTTATTCGTCTTCCAGGTAGGCGTAGCCTTGCAGACCCAGCTCCAGCTCGTCGAGCAGGGCCTTGCGGGTCTCGTCGTCCAGCGCCGGGTGGGAGACGATGCGCTGGTAGTTCTCGCGGATCACGGACGGGTCGATGTTGACGTAACGCAGCAGCTGGTCGACGGTGTCACCACGCACCACGTTGCGGATGTCCATCTTGCCTTCTTCATCCAGCCACACTTCCGCGCAGTGGGTGTCACCGAACAGGTTGTGCAGATCCCCCAGGATCTCCTGATAGGCACCCACCAGGAAGAAGCCGACATGGCACTCTTCGTGCTCACCGTAGACCGGCATCGGCAGGGTGCTTTCCACCCCCAGACCGTCGACGTAGTGCTCCACCTGACCGTCGGAGTCACAGGTGATGTCCATCAGGATGCCGCGGCGGGTGAGCGGACGCTCGAGGCCGGCCAGCGGCATCACCGGGAACACCTGACCGATACCCCAGGCATCCGGCAGGGACTGGAACAGGGAGAAGTTGGCAAAGCACTTGTCAGCCAGTTTCTCGGAGAGTTCGTCGGCCAGGGCGCGGTGGTTGCGGTTGACTGGGTTCAGCAGCTCCTTGAGCGCCAGACAGGTGTTCTGGTGCAGCATCTCGGCCCAGGCACGTTGCTCCAGGTTCAAGAGGCCCATGGTGTACTGGGCGTTGACGTCACCGAGATCCGCCACGGAGTCGTGGAAGATCTCCAGCAGGGAGGGATCTTCCCCGCGCAGGTCCAGCCACCCTTTCCACATGTTCTGCAAGATGGTGGGCGCGTCCTCGTCCGGGGCGCTGATGTCGTTCACCTCCACCCCTTCGGCACCAATGATATTGGTGACCAGCACGGCGTGGTGTGCAGTCAGGGCACGGCCGGACTCGCTGATGATGGTCGGGTGCGGCAGGTCGAACTCGCGGCAGACATCGCCGATGCCCCAGACCACGTTGTTGGCGTACTCGGAGAGGCTGTAGTTCGCGGAGCAGTGGCTCTGGGAACGGGTGCCCTCGTAGTCCACACCCAGGCCGCCGCCCACGTCCACCACCTCGACCTTGGCGCCAAGACGGCACAGCTCGGCGTAGAAGCGGCCGCACTCGCGGATGCCGCCCTGGATGTCGCGGATGTTGGCGATCTGGGAACCCAGGTGGAAGTGCAGCAGTTGCAGGCAGTCCAGCTTGCCGAGGCTGCGCAGACGCTCCACCAGCGCCAGGATCTGGGAGGCGGAGAGACCGAACTTGGACATGGAACCGCCGCTCGATTCCCACATGCCGGAGCCGGTGGACGCCAGACGGGCGCGCACCCCGATGTTGGGCTTGATGTTGAGACGAGCTGACTCGTCGAGCACCATTTCCAGCTCGGAGGGCTTCTCCACCACGATGTAGACCTTGTGGCCCATCAGGTTGCCCAGGAGGGCGTGGCGGATGTATTCGCGGTCCTTGTAACCGTTGCAGACGATCACGGACCCTTGCTCATGATGATGGGACAGCACGGCCAGCAACTCGGGCTTGGAGCCCGCTTCCAGCCCAAGCCTCGGCTTGTCGCTGTAGGACTGACTGATGGTCTCGATGACGCGGCGCTGCTGGTTTACCTTGATCGGGTAAACGCACAGGTAATCCCCTTCATAGCCTGACTTTTCGATGGCCTGACCGAAGGCGTTGAACAGCGCATCGACCCGGCTCTTGAGGATGTCGGGGAAACGCAGCAACACCGGCGTGGTCAGCCCGGACTGGCGCAGTTGCTCGATGGCCTCGGACAGCACGATCTGAGCCTCGGGGCGAGACTTGTCGGGAGAGACGGTCACATGACCGGCGTCATTGATATTGAAAAAACCCGCACCCCAGTAGGGAACGTTGTAGACCTTCAAGGAGTCCTTGCTGGACCAGTTAGTCATGGGCTATGCCTCGCAAATGAGCGGCCGTGGGCCGCCTTCGTTACCCTCAATCACATCCAGACCATTGATTGCAAAATGCGGCAAGCCAGAGCGGCCTGCTGACGTTGGACCCGCAACGGAGCATGCTCCGCCACATCCTGTTCATTGCACATCGCGGCAAGCCAAGGCTGCCTGGTGGATCTTGGGAAGTAACGAGTCTTGATGTGGGGCTGGTGGCTTTACATCAAGCTCAACGGTATGCGGTAACACCTTGCCGGCGTACCGCGGTACTTTGATGACAATCGGCATCAGCCACGCCGTTTGTTCATCATTCGGCAGCCATCCCGACGGACAGGAGAGGGTTTCAAGGAAGAGAAGGGAAGACGTCAGCACGCATCGTGTTGATGGACGACAACCACTACGACCCGCTCAACGCCAGTGACCGCCCATGACAAGGGAGATGATGAGCCCGAAGCCCACTCGGTCAGCTGAAAGATGAGAGTCCGTTGTTCTCCCTGATACCGGAGCCTAACCGGTATTAAAGAAACCATTCCCCAGCAGTGTCTGTCGTTTCTGCGTGCCTCGCCCTATAGGCGTCATGATCCTGCGGGTCTGGCGGACACGGCCTGCGCAGGGTTGCCCTTGGATCGGCGCGGAGTGTACACACTTACCGCAGCCAGTGACAATAAAAAATCGTGTTAAAAAACGGGTTTTCATCGGGGGGCAAAATCTCGCTGCCAGCAAGGCGGGCTCTGGGATGGCGAGGGATGGGAGTGCGTGGGCGAGGCGATGAAAATAACCAACACGTCACGCATTTTGGGTCACCCCTTGCCAGCGCTGGGCCGAGGGGAAATTCAGCTTTTTCGCAATTGCTTAACCAGTTTTTATTTTGGAATTTTTATGCAAGGTGCCAAGCGATGATCCCCGCCCCTCCCCCTCGATGGCCCTTCTCTCCCCCACAAAGTCATCAAAAACTGCGCTGACGCAATAAGCGGCGCCGCCGTCTTGGCCACAATGACTCCTCTTTCGTGACCCGAGGCTTGCCCATGAACACCCTGCTTTCGCGCTTTCTCCACTACCTCACCTTTCATACCCGTTCCGATGCGACCAATCCTGCCTGCCCCAGCAGCGAGGGACAGCGCCTCTTCGCCCGGGCCCTGTGCGACGAAATGACGCAGATGGGGCTGAGCCAGGTCACCCTGGACGAGCATGGTTACCTCACCGCCTGCCTGCCGGGCAACCAGCCGGATGCCCCCGCCATCGGGCTCATCGCCCACATGGACACCGCCGATTACGAGGCCGAGTGCGTCGTTCCCCAGATAGTCGAGCACTATCAGGGGGGCGATATCTGCCTTGGCAAGGGGGATGAGGTGCTGGCCATCCGCCAGTACCGCTTCCTGAAAAACTACCTGGGGCAGGATCTCATCACCACCGACGGCACCACCCTGCTGGGGGCCGACGACAAGGCGGGCATCGCCGAGATCCTCACCGCCGTGGAATACCTGCAGGCTCACCCCGAGATCCCCCGTGGCGATGTCTGGGTCGGCTTTACCCCGGACGAGGAGATAGGGCGCGGTGCCGACCGCTTCCCGCTGGACCGCTTCCCGGCCAAGTGGGCCTACACGGTGGATGGCGGCGAGCTCGGCGAGCTCGAATGCGAGAACTTCAACGCCGCCAGCGCCACGGTGCGCATCACAGGCAACAACGTCCACCCCGGCACCGCCAAGGGCAGCATGATCAACAGCCAGACCCTGGCCGCCCGCTTCCATGCCGCCATGCCCGCCGAACAGACCCCGGAGTGCACCCAGGGGTATGAGGGCTTCTTCCACCTGGCCCGGATGGAGGGCACGGTGGAGGAGACCACCCTGCACTACCTCATCCGCGACTTCGACGATGACTGCTTCGCCGCCCGCAAGGCCCAGCTCAAGGAGCGGGTCGCCTCCCTGCAACTGGACGCCCCCAGGGCACGCATCACCCTGGAAATAGCGGACAACTACCGCAACATGCGCAGCCAGATAGCGCCCCATCCCCACATCGTCGAGCTGGCCAAAACCGCCATGGAGGCCGCCGACGTGGTGCCCAAGATCAAACCCATTCGCGGCGGCACCGACGGCGCCCGGCTCTCCTTCATGGGGCTGCCTTGTCCGAACCTGTTCACCGGCGGTCACAACTTCCACGGCAAGCACGAGTTCATCCCCCTGCAATCCATGGAAAAAGCGGTCGCCACCCTGGTGGCGTTGGTGCGCCTCACCTCTGCCTGGCGGGCAGAGTAAGGGAGCAAGGACGGGGCTCGCCCCGTCATCAAACCGTCACCCAACCGACACACGAAAGGCACGCAGGGGCGTCAAGCTGGGGCAAAGTTCAGCGGAGCCTTGCCCATGTTCGACGTCGATACCCTGTTGGGGCAGCACCTGCCCCGCCTCGCCAGCCAGCCCCTCCTCCGTCCCCTGATGAGGCAGGGGCTGAGCTGGTTGCTGCACGAAGAGGCCTTCACCCGCTTTGCCACGCGCCATCCCCACCTGCGCGGTCTGGACTTCGTCGAGCAGGCCCTCACCGAGCTCCACTTCGACTACCGGGTGAGCGAGGCCGAGCTCGAGCACATTCCCGCCAGCGGCCGGGTCATTCTTGTCGCCAACCACCCCATCGGCTCCCTGGACGGGCTGGCCCTGCTACGCCTCATCGGGCGCATCCGCCCCGACGTCAAGATAGTGGCCAACCAGGTGCTGGCCCAGCTCGCGCCGCTGCGCCCTTTGCTGCTGCCGGTGGACAACCTGGGGGGCAAGACCGACAGGCAGGCCATCCTCGCCATGAACGAACACCTTGCCGCCGACGGGGCCCTGGTTATCTTCCCCGCAGGCGAGGTCTCCCGCCTCGGCCCCAAGGGGGTAAAGGATGGCCCCTGGCAGGCCGGCTTCATCAAGCTGGCCCAGCGCAGCCGAACGCCCCTGGTGCCCATTCACCTGGGAGGGCGCAACAGCCTCTGGTTCTATCTCGCCTCCTGGCTCAACAAGCCCGCCTCCGCCCTGCTGCTGGTACGCCAGCTGTTTCGCCAGCAGGGGCAGACGCTGCCGGTGACCATAGGGGCGCGCATTCCCCTCGCCAGTTTTCAGGAGCTGCCGGCCAAGACGGCGGCCCGGCTGGTGCGCGGCCACCTCTACCGAATCGCTCGGGGCAAGGCGGGACGGTTGCAGACCGAGGCCCCCATCGCCCTGCCGGAGGATCGCCGCCTGCTGAAACAGGCCATCGACGGGTGCGAGCTGCTCGGCCAGACCCCGGACGGCCAGCGCATCCTGCTCTATCGCCGCCACGAGCAGAGCCACTCGGTGATCCTGCGTGAGCTGGGGCGCCTGCGGGAGATCGCCTTTCGGGCGGTGGGGGAAGGCTCGGGCAAGCGGCGGGATCTCGATGCCTTCGACGATGATTATCACCACCTCATCCTCTGGGATCCCGCCCGCCTCGACATCATCGGCGCCTACCGTTTCGCCCCGGTGGCCGAACGGCTGGCCAGCAAGGGGCTGGATGGCCTCTACAGCCACACCCTGTTCGGCTTCGAAGAGAAGCTGCTGCCCCGGCTGGAACAGGCCATCGAGCTTGGCCGCAGTTTCATCCAGCCCGCCTACTGGGGCAAGCGGGGGCTCGATTACCTCTGGTTCGGCATCGGGGCCTATCTGGCCCGCTATCCCCAATACCGCTACCTGTTCGGGCCCGTCACCCTCTCCGGCAGCCTGCCGCCGGCGGCCAAGGATCTGCTGGTGAGCTTCTATCGCCAGCACTTCGCCCCCACCCTTGCCCTCGCCCCTTCCCGCCGCCCCTATCCCGCCACGCCGACGCTGTTCGAGGGGCGCGATTACGGGGATGACCTCAAGGTGCTCAAGGCCGGGCTCGACAACCTGGGCTGCGCCATTCCCACCCTCTATAAGCAGTACGCCGAGCTGTGCGAGCCGGGGGGCGTGCAGTTCATGGACTTTGGCATCGACCCGGACTTCAACCACTGCATCGACGGCCTGGTGTGGGTGGACGTGAGCCGCATCAAGCCCCACAAGCGGGCCCGCTATATTGGCCTCCCCGCCGGGGAAGCGCCGGCCACATCTGGCGACCGTTGACCGGGCGTCGCAACGAAAGAGGGAGGCCTGCGCCTCCCTCTTTCACATCATGGGTGATGCCGCCTACTCGGCTGCGGGTTTGCGATCCGCATGGCCGAGATCCCGCTCCGGGGCGATGACATCCCGCACCCGCTGCTTGATCTCCTTGGCCTCGGGGAAGCCCTCGTCGGCCACCCTGTCCCACACCAGCACCCCGTCCACCAGGATGCGAAACTCCCCCTTGCTGGCGGGCACCAGGGCCACCTCTCCCAGTTCGCCGTCGAAGGTGGAGAGCAGCTCCTGGGCGAGCCAGGCGGCCCGCAGCATCCAGCGGCAGAGGGTGCAGTAACGGATTTCGATGCGCGGTTTCGCGAGGGGCAAATGGGTGTCTGTCATGGGGTGACTCCGTGAAAATCGGTCAACCAGTGGCGAGCGATGCGCTGCATGGTGGCCTGGGGCAGTTCGTGAAGGCCCGGGGTGGATGCCTGATGGGCCAGTTGGTGCACCCCTTCGATGATCTCCGCCAGCACCAGGTAGACATATTCGCCGATGACGGCGCCGTGGACGAAGTTGACCGCCTCCCCCCGGTTGAGCAAAAAGATGGTGCTGCCGTCCGGCCGGGTCAGGGCCAGCACATGGGGACACACCTCCTCGCTCGGCCAGGGCAGCTGGGCGAGGCTGAAGGCGAATTCGTCGTCGGCGGAGGTGACCGAGGCCAGCATGGCGCCGGGGCGCAGGGCCTGCAGATCGGATATATCGAGGGAGCCGTTGCCGGTGGAGCAGATCACCAGCTCGGCACGGCCCAGGGCCTCGGCCTTGTTCACCAGCTTGAAGCCGTGGGAGAGCGCTTCCACCTGGCGCAGGGCATCCGTCTCCACCAGCTCCAGATGCAGGTTGCGACAGCGCAGTTCCCGGGCGATGCTGCGCCCCACCTTGCCATAGCCGAACAGGGCGGCCTGGCAGACATTGAAGGTACGCCTCAGGGTACGCGCCAGGGACTCCGCGGAGTAGACCACGCTCAGGCCGATCTGGATATCTTCCGCCTGCTTGAGGGGGCTGCGGGCCACCGAGATGACGGGGGCCGCCAGGGACTCCTGCTCATACCGCTGATGGCCGTTCTCGGTCATCTCCACCACCCCGATGAAGCGGGCGCCAAAGTGCTCGGCCAGTACCGCCTGGCTCTTGGCGAAGTAGCCGCCGATGTCGAGGATGATGAGCCGCTCGTGAGACATCACCAGAGGGGCAATCTGGGCGATCACCTCACCGGGATCCGAGGTCCAGTGGCGATTGAGGGGCAGCACGGGGTAGTGCTGCTGGGCCCAGGCCAGCGTCGGCCCGTGCACGGACTTGGGTTTGGGCAGGATGGCGCCGACCCGGCCCACCCGATCGAGCACCTGGATGAAGTCGGGTCTGTCGGGAAGCAGGTGGGTCACCAGCAGGATGCAGAGATCCCCAAGACATCCCTGTTCGGTGAAATGGCGAAAAAACAGATGCTCAGATCCCTGACTGTGCAACTGTGGCCTCCTTAGCATGCCGCGGGAAAGCAGGCAAACAGAACCCGGCATAGCCGGGTTCTGTGTGTATCCAGATAATTGAAAATCCTTTTTATCCGAAAGCACCATGGGTCTCAATCTTTATCTGTCCAGACTTTGACAAGCCCATCAATTTCTAAGGTAATAGCCTGTTTTTCATGCAGAAATCAGTAAAGTGACGCCTCTGGCCATACCCACCACAGACTCACTCCGGCACCAACGGCCGCCACCAGGATCAAGACCCCCCAGCGAGAGAGTCCCGGGCGCCCGTGCAGGGCACGTTCCAGCAGCGGCAACAGCCAGACCGGCAGCAGCACCAGCAGGGGCACTTCCACGTACTGCCAGGCGAGCATCTGCACGAAGGCGAGTGAAAGCCCCAGGGCAGCCGGGGTCACCTTGACCCCTGCAAAGGCGCCGAGCAGGGCACGGAATCCGGCAAATGCGGCCAGGGCCCCCGTCAGCTGGGCGATGAGCAGGCTGCCATCGATGCCGATGACCAGCGCCAGCCAGATGAAGGCCAGGGCGAAGCCGAGCCCCTCCTCGCTGTCACCGCGCCAGCTCATCCAGCCAGACCAGAGGATGGCGGGCAGCAGGGCCAGCCAGATCCCGGGCTCGCTCGCCAGCACGGAGGCCAGCCCCTGCCACCACACCAGGGCGCCCAGCCCCCCGAACAGCGCGAGGGCGACCCCCTTGCTGGCACCCTGGGTCAGGGCGGGCACCAGCAGGGTCAACGGCAGCCACTGCCACGCCTTGACCGGCAGGCCATAGGCACCGCCCAGCAGGCAGCCCACCAGCCAGATCCCCAGGGCGCCCCACAGATAGCCCAGCCGCGGCCAGCGCCACGACAGCAAAGCGGCCCCTAAAGGAGCCGCCAGGGTTTGAAGCAGGAGTGCTGCGCCCATTACTTGCGCACGCCTTCAACGAACAGGTTGATGGTCATCTCGTCAGGGATGTTCGGCACCATGTAGTTCACGCCAAAGTCGCTGCGCTTGATGGTGGTGGTGGCGTTGAAGCCGCTGCGGTAGCCGCCCCAGGGATCCTTGCCTTCGCCGATGTGGACCAGGTCGAAGGCCACGTCCTTGGAGACGCCGTGCAGGGTCAGGGTGCCCTTGAGCACGCCTTTGTCCTTGGTGCCTTCATAGCTGGTGCTGACGAAGGTCATCTTGGGGTACTGCTTCACGTCCAGGAAGTCGGGGCTGCGCAGGTGCTTGTCGCGGGCCTCGTGGTTGGAATCCACGCTGGCGGCATCGATTTCGAAGTTCGCCTTGGCCGCCGCCGGGTTGGCGTCGTCCATGCTGAAGGTGCCACTGAAGGTGTTGAACCGGCCGACCAGTTCGGAGAAGCCGAGGTGGCCCACCTTGAACTGGACTGTGGTGTGCGCTGCATCGACATCGTAATCGGCAGCCATCAGGGGAGCCGCCATAAACAGGCAGGAGGCCAGCAGGGCCTTGGTCATTTTCATTCCGATCGTTCCTTCATTGAGGGTTCACAACGGTGAACAAAATGCTAACCTCCTATCGAGAATAGATAATCATCGATTTATTAAAATAATTATCAACCGAGAGTGGAATATGGATCAGATAGCCGCCATGCGCACCTTCATCAAGGTGGTGGAGTGCCAGAGCTTCACCAAGGCCGCCCATCAGCTCGGGATCTCGGTCGCCATGACCTCCAAGCTGATGCAGCAGCTCGAGGAGTCCCTCTCCACCCGGCTGCTGTCGCGCACCACCCGCCAGGTCAATCCCACCGAGGCGGGCCAGTTCTACTACCAGCGCTCCCTGGCCCTGCTGGCGGAGCTGGAAGAGACCCACAGCCAGCTCACCCACAACAACCAGCAGCCCCAGGGCACCCTCAAGCTCTCGGTGCCCATGGATTTCGGCTACCTGCACCTCTCCCCCGCCCTGCCGCTGTTTCGCGAGCGCTACCCGGACTTGAAGCTCGAGATTGAGTACAGCGACCGGCGGGTGGCCCTGGTGGAGGAGGGGTTCGATCTGGCCCTGCGCATCGGCAACCTGCCGGACTCCTCCCTGGTGGCCAAGCCGCTCGCCATGATGAAGATGGTGGTGTGCGCCAGCCCCGACTACCTGGCCCGCCGGGGCAGGCCGAAGACCCCGGAGGATCTCAAGCAGCACGACTGCCTCATCTACACCCTGACCCAGCCGGACTGGGTCTTCAAACGGGATGGGGAGGAGCACAGCATCCGCCCCCAGGGGCCCCTTCGCGCCAACAACGGGGTGGCCCTGACCCGGGCCGCCTGCGACCACCAGGGCATCATCTTGCAGCCCACCTTCATCGTGGGGGATGCGCTGCGCTCGGGGGCGCTGGTCCCCTTGTTGCTGGAGTGGGAGAAGGGGCAGGTGGGGCTCTATGCCCTCTATCCGCACCGCCGTTTCGTGTCGGCCAAGGTGCGCTGCTTCATCGAATTCGTGCAGGAGCGCTATCTGGCGCCCCACTACTGGGACAGGGAGACCTGAGCCCGGGCTCAGGGGGTGGGCATCAGCTCGGCCACCAGCAGGTGATCCTGCTGGCTCATCTGCCAGCGTGGCAGACGCTGGCGCAAGGCGGCGAGCTCGGCCTCCCCCAGCGCATAGGGCAGGGTGACGTGCAGGCAGTGGCAATCCAGCATAGCCGCCAACTGCATCATCAGGGCGAGGTTCGCCTCGTCGCTCTTGTGCTTGTTGATGCGCTTGCCGAGCTCGTGGCGAAAGTGGGTCTCGGGATCCTGGGTCATCGCCTGCCAGCCGTAACCAAAGAGCGGAATGAAGGCGCTGACGATGCCAAGGGCGGTGAGGGGCCGTTTGGGCGGGTGATAGAGGGCGTTGAGATCCAGCAGGATGGGGCTTTGATGGGGCTCACGACTGCCGGATAAAATAGTACTGCTCATTGGATTACCCTGTTGATTCCTCTAGACTTCGCCGCATATTTGACCTGACATGCCAACGAGGTGCTGATGCTAAGCGATATCGAGATCTCCCGCCAGTCCCCCCGCCTGCCCATCGCCGAGGTGGCAGCACAGCTCGGCATAGCGTCCGCCCATCTCCACCCCCACGGCCATTACAAGGGCAAACTCGACCTCGCGCTGCTCCATCACGCCCCCGCCCGCGAGCCCGGCAAGCTGGTGCTGGTGAGCGCCATCACGCCCACCCCCCTTGGGGAGGGCAAGACAGTCACCACGATCGGCCTCTCCATGGGGCTCAACCACATCGGCCAGCCCAGCATCGCCACCATTCGCCAGCCGAGCCTCGGCCCCGTCTTCGGGGTCAAGGGGGGCGCCGCCGGGGGCGGCATGGCCCAGGTGGTGCCGATGGAGGAGATGAACCTCCACCTCACCGGGGATTTTCACGCCCTCACCGCCGCCCACAACCTGGCCTCTGCCGCCCTCGATGCCCGCCTGTTCCATGAACGCAAACTCGGTGACCAGTTCAGCGCCAGAACCGGTCTGGCGCGGCTCGATATCGACCCGGCCAACATCCTCTGGCCCCGCACCCTGGACATGAACGACCGGGCGCTTCGCCACCTCACCCTCGGCCAGGGCGGCGCTGCCGATGGGGTCGAGCGCCCCGATCGCTTCGTCATCACCGCCGCCTCCGAGCTGATGGCCATTCTGGCCCTGGCCAGGGATCTCAGGGACTTGCGCGCGCGTATCGGCCGCATCCAGCTCGCCCTCGACCTGCGCGGCAAGCCCATCACCGCCGAGCAGCTGGAAGTGGCGGGGGCCATGACGGTGCTGCTCAAAGACGCCCTCAAGCCCACCCTGATGCAGACCACGGAGCAGACCCCTGTGCTGGTCCACGCCGGCCCCTTTGCCAACATCGCCCACGGCAACTCTTCCGTCATCGCCGATCGCATGGCGCTGGGTCTTGCCGACTACGTGGTGACCGAGGCGGGTTTTGGCTCCGACATGGGGCTGGAGAAGTTCTTCAACATCAAGTATCGCCAATCCGGCCTCGCCCCCGCCTGCGTGGTGCTGGTGGCCACGGTGCGCGGCCTCAAGGCCAACAGCGGCCTGCTTGACATCCGGCCGGGCCAGCCGCTGCCGGCCAGCCTGCAAGGGGAAGATCTCCCCACCCTGACAGCGGGGTGCGCCAACCTCGCCTGGCATATTCACAACGCCCGCCGTTACGGGGTGCCCGTGGTGGTCGCCATCAACCGCTTCCCCAGCGACAGCGATGCCGAGCTGGCCCTGCTGGAGGCGGCGCGCCAGGCCGGTGCCTGTGGGGTCGCCCTCTCCCGGGCCTTCACTGACGGTGGCGCGGGTGCGGCGGATCTGGCTCACGCCGTGGTGGCGGCCTGCAAGCAGCCCAGTGAGGTCAGGCTGCTCTACCCCGATGAGATGAGCCTTGCCGCCAAGCTCGCCACCCTGGTGGAGTGCGGCTATGGTGGCCGGGGCGTCACCCTCTCGGACAAGGCGCGCCAGCAACTGGCCAGACTCTCGGCAGAGGGCCAGGATAACCTGCCCGTCTGCATGGCCAAGACGCCGCTCTCCCTGAGCCATGACCCGGCCAGGAAGGGCGTGCCGACGGACTTCGAGGTGCCCATCGAAGAGGTGAAACTCTGCGCGGGGGCAGGCTTCGTCTATGCCCTGGCAGGCCCCATCATGACCATGCCGGGCCTGGGCAGCCTGCCGGCCTATCGCCATATCGACATCAACGATGACGGCGACATCGTCGGCCTGAGCTGACGGCGCCCAGGTCCAGCCAGAAACAACAAGGCCCCGCCGATTGGCGGGGCCTTGTTATGCGTATCAGAACGCCATCAGTAGTGGAAGCGCCCCAGCTTGCTCATGACCGTCTCGGTCAACCCGTGCATCTGCCGGCTCTGGGCATCCTGCTCCCGGGCCACCCGGGTGGAGGCGCTCGCCAGCTCGTGGATGTTGCTGACGTTCTGGTTAATCTCCTCGCTCACCTTGGATTGCTGCTCGGCGGCGCTCGCAATCTGGGTCGCCATGTCCTGGATACGGTCGGCGGCCTGCACTATGGTCGCCAGCTCGCTTACCGCCTGCTCGGCATCACGCAGCGCCAGGCTGCTCAACTGGCGCCCCTCTGTCATGGTGTCGACCGCGGCGCGCGTGGTATCCCGCAGCCTGTCTATCATCAGCTGGATCTCCTGGGTCGAGGCCCGGGTCTTGGATGCCAGGGTACGCACCTCGTCGGCCACCACGGCGAAACCGCGACCATGTTCACCGGCCCGTGCCGCCTCGATGGCTGCATTCAGCGCCAGCAGGTTGGTCTGCTCAGAGATGGTCCGGATCACATCCAGGATGCTGCCAATCTGCACCCCCTGCTGCTGCAAGGCGGTGATCCTGTCCGACACCTCGCTGACCTGGGCACTCAACTGGCGGATGCCGTTGGCAGAGGCGCTCACCACCTGCTGACCCTTGTGCACCGCATGACGGGTCTCATCCACCGCCTGGGCCGTGATCTGGGCGCTGCTGGAGACGGAGTCTGCGGTCGATGACATTTCATGGATGGCCGTGGCCACCAGCTCGACCTGCTCCAGCTGGTGATGGCTGTTCGCCAGCCCCTGCTGGGCCTGCCTGGCCGAGTTCACCGCCGCCTGCTGCAACTCGTGCACGCTGGTGGCGGTGTCGGTCACTATGCCCTGCACGGTCGCGACGAACTGGTTGATCCCCTCCGCCAGCACCCCGGTCTCATCGCGCCGGTGCTGGGTCAGCCGCTGGGTCAGATCCCCTCCGGCGCTGGAGAGACGCGCCACCATGCGAGCCGTCTCCTGCACCGGCCGGGAGATGGACCCTGCCGCGAAAGCGAGCCCGACCAGACCGATACCCGCCACCAGGATGCCCACCATCAGCTGGGTCCAGACCCCCTTGCCAAAGGCCTCGGCACGGGCCTGCGCCATCCGCTCGTACTCGGCATAGAGGGCGCTGCCCGGCACCTCGATGGCGATCCCCCAGGCCTGTGTGACCTTGTTGAGGCTGATGGGTGCGAAGACCCTCAAGCCATCGGCATGCTCGTCGCTGCCCCTCTCGCCGCGTTGCAACTGGGCCAGCAAGGATGGATCCTGCAAGCGCTGCCCTACCCCGTCGCCATCGCGGGAGTCGGCGGCGATGATGCCCATGGGGCTGATGATGCGCACCCTGCCCTGCCCGTCGAATACCCGTCGGCTGATGTCAGCGGCCAGCCGTTGCAGGTAGTTGAGGGAGTAGTCGATGCCCACCATGCCGAGGTATTGATCCCCGTTCAGCACAGGCACCACGAAGGAGGTGAGCAGGGTGGGCTGACCGTTAACCTGGTAGACGGAGGGGTCGACGGCGCAGCTTGCCTTGCTCTCCTGCGGGCAGAGATACCACTCGGAGGCCCGGATCCCGGTCGCGCTCGGCGTCTTGCTGTAGAAATCCCCCAGGGGTTTGAGGTCAAAACCGGCCGGGCCGCGGCTCCAGTAGGGGGCGAAGTTGCCCGATGCCTGGCTATGCCGGCCATCACCGGTATGGAGCGCATCCTGACCGTCGAAACGATCCGCCTCCCAGCCACTGTAGATGCTGAGGAAATCCGGGTTGCGATCCCCTATGTCCTTGAGCAGGGCCGTGACCTCGTCCCGATCGAGAGGCTCGGACTGATGTACATTGCCCGCCAGCAGCGCCGCCAGGGTTTCGGCCGCATCCAGCGCCAGTTCGAAGGAGCGTGCCACCTCGCTCGCCTGACCATCCGCCAGGGTCAGCAGCCACTGCCTGGCCTGCTGGCGGGCCGCATCGTGGCTCTCCTGCTGGATCTTCTCCTGCATGCTGGCCAGGGAAACATAGCTGTAACCCACCACGCTGAGGACGGTGGTCAGCAGGATGCAACCCGCAAAGAACATGACTTGATACTTGATGGAACGGAACATGACGGATGGTGGGTCTCTTGATCCAAAAAAGGGGGGCATCATACGGGCTTGCAAACAGGTCGCAAACGGCCCCGCATGAAATTAATCGCCGATTTGTGAGCGAATTCGAACATCCGGCCTGTCATCCCCCCATCCGGTAGGTGACGGGGCAGGCGGGCCGGTTGAAACGGGCACAGGGAGGGCGATGACAAACAACAAGGCCCCGCCGATTGGCGGGGCCTTCTGCGCTGTGCCGGGTGGCAGCAAGACTCAGAGGGTGAAGCGCTGGGTCATATGGTGCAGCGAGGTGGCCAGCCTGCTCAGCTCGACGCAGGCCTGGGCGGTCTGCTGCGCCCCCTGGGCATTCTCGTCGGCGGCGGTGTGGATCTTGACGATGCTGCGATTGAGCTCCTCGGTGACCGCGTTCTGCTGCTCGGTGGCGGTGGCGATCAGGGTGTTCATGTCGGTGATCTGGGTGACGGCACCGTTGATGCTGTCGATGCTGCTCCCCGCCTCCCGCGCCAGCTCCACGCTCTCCTGCATCTGCTGACGGCTCAGCTGCATGGCGCTGCCCGCCTCGGCGGTGCGCTCCTGAAGCACCTCGATCATCTTGCTGATCTCGGCGGTGGATGCCTGGGTACGCTGGGCCAGACTGCGCACCTCGTCTGCCACCACCGCAAAGCCACGCCCCTGCTCGCCGGCCCGGGCCGCTTCGATGGCCGCGTTGAGGGCCAGCAGGTTGGTCTGCTCGGCGATGCCGCGAATCACGTCCAGCACCATGCTGATGCTGGCGCTGTCGGTCTCCAGTTGCTGCACCACGCTCCCGGCCTGCTCTATCTGGCGGGAAACCTGCTCTATGCTGCCGATGGCGCTGCGCACCACCTGGTTGCCCTGGGTGGAGGTGCGGGAAGCCTGCTTGGCCGCCCCCATGGCGTCCGTGGTGTTGCGAGCCACCTCATTGACGGTGGACTGCATCTCGTTCATGGCGGTGGCGACCTGAGAGACCTCTCCCTGCTGGCTTGCCATGCCTTTGGCGGACTGCTCGGAGATGGCGCTCACCTCCTCTACCGCGCTGCTGAGCTGGCTCACCGAGCCGGAGATTTCGCTCACCAGCTCTGCCAGTGCCCCCTACATCCGGTCGATGGCCGACCCCAGCTGACCCAGCTCGTCGCGGTTGAAGCGGTTGCCGCGGACCCACTCCTGCAGCTCGCCCCGGCCGAGATCGCCGCTCGCGATGCGCTGGGCCTGACGGGCCAGCATGATGAGCGGGTCGCGGATCTGGCGGGTCAGCACCACCGAGAGGGCGACAACCAGGGCCAGGCCTATCACCAGGGCCAGGGTCACGCTCAGTTTGGCGCTGTCAAAGGCGTCCACCACCTCGGCACGGGAGCCCACGGAGTAGCCGTGGTTGATGCGGATAAGCTCACCCACCGACTTGGTCAGATTGGTATAGAGGGTGACCCCCTCCCCCATGAAGAGGTGCTGGGCTTCGGCCATCTGTCCCGAGTCCTGCATCTGCCGGATGCGCTGGTGCAGGGCGACATATCGCTCCCAGTCCGCCTTGACGATGTCAAAGGCGCGGCGCTCCTCCCGATCCTCCGCCCAGATGGTGCCATCGTGGGCCACTATCTGGCGCGCAGCCTCTTGCAGGCTCTTCTCGCTCTCGTTGCGATAGCGGGCCTTCTGTTGGGCATCGTCCGCCACCAGGAAGACATCCAGTTCGTAGCGGCGCAGGGCATTGATGGTCTCGCCGAGGGTGCTGGTGCGCACGACGGCGGGCAGGATACTGTCGGTAAAGCCGATGGCGGCGCGGTTCATCTTGCTGAATTCAAACAGCGAGAAGCCGCCGATAAAGGCCATCATCAGGCCGAGTACGGCAAAGCCGGCGGTAAGTTTTTTGCCTATCGTCATGGTGTTCATGGGATGTCCTGCATGGGGGAAAACAAGTGGCATTGCTGGGCGCAGGCCTGGCCTGCGCCTTCACTACCCTCCTTGGCAGCACATCTCGTCCCTGTCGGCGCGCACAAGGGCGGGCCCGGGGGTGTCGGCGTCAACCAGACCGTCCGACAACACGGAGAGCCATAGCGACCGGCACGGTCACAACTTTAGGTATTTTTCAAAAAAAGTGAGGGAAAGGAGACGGGGCCTGTCGGCGACAGGCCCCGGGAGCACTACCCTTTCAGACCACCGAGGAACTCGGCGCGGGTGTCGGGCTGGGTCTTGAAGACGCCGCCCAGGGAGGTGGTGGTGGTGTAGGAGGTGGAGTCCATCACGCCACGGGCCTTCACGCAGAAGTGGGTCGCCTTGATGCTGATGGCCACGTCCCTGGTGCCAAGCAGGGTCTGCAACGCCAGCAGGATCTGCTGGGTCAGCCGCTCCTGTACCTGGGGACGGCGGGCGAAGAACTGCACGATGCGGTTGATCTTCGACAGGCCAATCACCTTGCCGCGGGGAATGTAGGCCACGTGGGCAAAGCCGTCTATGGTGACGAAGTGGTGCTCGCAGGTGCTGGTGAGGCTGATGTCCCGCACCATGATCATCTCGTCCACCTTCATCTTGTTCTCGATCACCGTCACCTTGGGGAAGGTGGCATAGTCGAGGCCGGAGAAGATCTCGTTCACGTACATCTTGGCAATGCGGTGAGGGGTCTCGGCCAGACTGTCGTCGGCCAGATCCAGTCCCAGCGTCTCCATGATGGCGCGCATATGACCTTCGATTTTTTCCTTTTTCTGCTGGCCGCTCAATTCATTGGCCACCAGAGGTGTCTCAAGGCCCTCGGCCTCGAGCGCAGCCCTGACCAACAGGGCCTCCTGGCTTAAGCTCGTCATCGTGTTTCTCTCCCACGCTCAGGGACTGTGCTGGCCTGCGGCATGGTGCCGCGGCGCAATCTTACAGGGCGATTATTGTCATAATTCTGTCTAACTCAAGCCCGGTGCCCGACTTTATGCCAAACCACCCCGTTTTGTCCGCACCGGCCTGCCCATTCGGGGGCAAGGCGCACGGCCGTGCCGCCTCTTCCCCACCTGCCATCCCGCGCAAGCCTCGCCCTGGTTACCCATCAGGAGGTAATTCAACGGGATAGCGTCCCAGAATCCGATCACACCGGAGCATCTGCCCCCCATTACCGCACCTTCGGCCTGCCCATCGGAGCGGATTTTTGGGATAATCCGCCCCCTACACACCAGAGAGGTCATGATGATGGGATTCGATACCGGTGCACTCCTCCCCTTGGACAAGGCCCTGCAAGGGATGCTGGAACAACTCACCTGCTGCTGCGAGACGGAGCGGTTGCCCCTGCCCCAGGCGCTGGATCGGATCCTGGCCGAGGAGATAAGCTCCCCTCTCTTCGTCCCCCCCTTCGACAACGCCGCCATGGACGGCTATGCCGTGCGCCTGGCGGATCTCGCCGCCGGGGTGCCGCTCCCCGTGGCGGGCAAGGCCTTTGCGGGCCAGCCCTATGAGGGGGAGTGGCCCGCCGGCCACTGCATCCGCATCATGACCGGGGCCCCTGTGCCCCCGGGTGCAGACGCTGTGGTGATGCAGGAAGAAACGCAAGCCGGCGACAACGGGATCACTTTCCTGACCGCGCCCACGCCTGGCCAGAACATCCGTCGCCGCGGCGAGGATCTGGCGCAGGGCGCCCGGGTGCTCGAAAGCGGCCTGCGCCTGAGCCCCAGGGAGCTGCCGCTGCTCGCCTCCCTTGGCATCGCGAACGTCACGGTGCGCCGTCCCCTCAGGGTCGCCATCTTCAGCACAGGGGACGAGCTCAAGCCTCTGGGCACCCCGCTCCAGCACGGGGACATCTACGACTCCAACCGCTACGGGGTCAAGGCGATGCTGAGCCGCATGGGCTGTGAGTGCCTGGACCTTGGCATCATCCCCGACGATCCGGCGGCCCTGCGCGCCGCCTTCTTGCAGGCCGACCGCGAGGCCGATGCCCTGATCACCACCGGGGGGGTCTCGGTGGGAGAAGCGGACTTCACCAAGCAACTGCTCGAAGAGCTCGGGGAAATTGGCTTCTGGAAGCTCGCCATCAAGCCGGGCAAACCCTTCGCCTTTGGCCGATTGCCAAACGCCTGGTTCTTCGGTCTGCCGGGCAACCCGGTCTCCGCCATGGTCACCTTCGATCAGCTGGTGCAACCGGCCCTGGCCAGACTCGCCGGTCAGCAGTTTGCACGCCCGCACCCCCTCCAGGCCTTGGCGACAGCGCCGCTCAAGAAGAGCCCGGGGCGCCAGGACTTCCAGCGCGGCATCCTGAGCGTGGGCCCCAATGGCCTCGAGGTACGCAGCACCGGCTCCCAGGACTCCGGGGTGTTCAGCTCCCTGTCCCGGGCCAACTGCTACATCGTGCTCGAGCAGGAGCGCGGCAAGGTGGCCGCCGGTGAGACGGTCACCGTCGAGCCCTTCTCGGGGCTGCTGCTGTGAGCGAGATCCTGAGCGACGCAGAACTCCTTCGCTACAACCGCCAGATCGTGCTCAAATCCTTCGACTTCGAGGGACAGGAGGCGCTCAAGCAATCCCGCGTGCTGGTCATCGGCGCCGGGGGCCTCGGCTGCGCCGCCAGCCAGTATCTGGCGGTGGCCGGGGTCGGCCACCTCACCCTGGTGGATTTCGATCGGGTGGAGCTCTCCAATTTGCAGCGCCAGGTGCTGCATAGCGACGAGCGCATCGGCCAGCTCAAGGTGGAGTCCGCGGCGACGTCCCTGCGCGCCCTCACCCCCTGGCTCGAGGTGGAGACCCACGCCACCCTCGCCGATGAGGCGCTGCTCGATGCCCTGCTGCCAGGCCATCAGCTGGTGCTCGACTGCACCGACAACGTCGCCATCCGCAACCTCCTCAACCAGCGCGCCCGCCAGCACAAGGTGCCCCTGGTCAGCGGCGCCGCCATCCGGCTGGAAGGGCAGCTCTGCAGCTTCACCTGGCAGGAGGATGAACCCTGCTACGCCTGTCTCAGCGCCCTCTTTGGCGATCAGGCCCTCACCTGTGTCGAGGCGGGGGTACTGGCCCCCGTGGTGGGGCTGGTGGGCAGCCTGCAGGCGCTCGAAGCCATCAAGCTGCTGGCGGGCATGGGCAAAAGCTACAGTGGCCGCCTGCTGATGATCGACGGTCTGGGTGGCAGCTTTCGCGAGCTGAAACTGCCCAAACGCCCCAACTGCCCGGTCTGCTCAAGGCCCTGAGCTGCGCCCACAAAAAAGCCGAACCCCGGGGTTCGGCTTTTTTATCTACCTCTGCTGTCTGCTCCCCTCAATGGGTTGAGAGGATCCGCTGCAACAGATGATTGAACCCGGCGGGATCTTCCGCCGGCCAGGCGTGGTGACCATCCGGGGTGTGGATGGTGGCATTGGGCAGGGAGGCGAACTGCTCCACCCGCCGCGCCAGGGGCAGATAGTCGTGACTGGTGGAGATGATGGCCACCGGCTGCCAGAGGGTGCCGAGACGAGCCCGCACCGACCAGCCGGGCAGCGCCTCCAGCAGCGCCTTGTAGGTCTTCTTTTTGTTGCGCACGAAGCGCCCCCGGAAGGTGTGGCGCACCTGGGCGAGATCGGGGCCGGGAAAGAGCTCGCGACCGAGCCACCACGCCAGCGGCCGCATGCCGAACCAGCGCAGCCACTTGAGGCGCATGGCATAGCGCTCCTGCTCCTTTGGCGTCTCCAGCAGAAATTCGCTGAAGCCGTTGATCAGCACCAGCCCCTGCACCTTGTGGGGCAGTTGCAGCGCCAGCTCCAGCGCCACCATGGCACCGAGCGACAACCCCACTACCCAGGCAGGCTCGGGCTGCTCGTCGAGCCAGCGGGCCACGTCCGCCGCCAGGGTGGGCACGTCAAAGGGCCCCTCCTGCATGCTCTGACCGTGGCCGCGCAAGTCCATGGCCACCACCCGGTAGCGCTCGGAAAAACGCTCGATCTGCGCCTGCCAGTCGAGGCTGGAAGAGCCCAGCCCGTGCAGCAAGAGCAGCAAGGGCCCCTCCCCTGCACTGCGCAGGGCCAAGCCATGGGATTTCATTACCTGATTGCGACGCACCCGTCCCCCCTTTCTCGACGCCATGCCAGCCACTCAGGGCCAGCCAATCCGAACTCCGATCCCCCGTCTACCCCTCTCCCACCAGGCTCACCGCCTTGATGTAGGCGTAGAGGCGCATGGCCGGCGTCAGGGCGAGCCGCTGCGCGGAGCGGCTGGTGATCCGGGCCAGCAGTATCTGCTGCCCGAGAGCCAACTGCAACAGGGTCTGCCCCGGTCGCACCTCCCGCACCTCCAGCAGCCGGGTCTCGAGGCAGTTGGAGAGGCTGGAGTGCACGATGGGCTCGGTGGCGATCACCAGATCCCGCGCCGCCACCTTGATCTGCAAGGGACCTGCTTCATCGGGGGCATGCTCCATGGTCACCATCAGGGCCTGCTCCCCGAGTCGCAGGGTCGCCATCTGCTCGTGCTCGTCGTAGTGGGCCAGGGTCGCCGAGAGCATGACCCCGACGTCGTCGCGACTGGCCAGCGACAGGTCGGTGCGGGCGAAGATCTCTTCGGGGGTGCCCTGGGCCTCCACCCGTCCCTCTGCCAGCAGCACCAGGCCATCGCAGAGCAGGCTCACCTCCTCCATGGCGTGGCTGACGAAGATCATGGGGATGCCGCTCTCCTGCTGCAAGCCCTTGAGCACGTGGGCCTGATGGATGCGGCTGCGCCTGTCCAGCGCAGAGAAGGGTTCATCCAGCAGCAGCAGATCAGGCTCGGCCAGCAAGGCCCTGGCCAGTGCCACCCGCTGACGCTGACCGCCGGAAAGGCCGTGGGCCGGTTGCCCCAGCAGCTCGGCAAAGCCAAGACGCGCAGCCAGATCCTCTGGCTGCCAGCGCCCCCTCCCCTTGCGAGCCGCCAGTTGCAGGTTGCCGAGCACACTCAGGTGGGGGAAGAGACGAGCATCCTGAAACACCAGCCCGATGCGCCGCGCCTCGGGGGGCAGGGCTGCAAGCTCGCGCCCCTGCCAGCGCAGGGCATCGCCCGGGGCCCTGTCGAGCCCGGCGATGATACGCAGCAGGGTGCTCTTGCCACAGCCCGAAGGACCGAACAGGCCGAGGATGCGGCTGGGGGGCAGCGCCAGATCGCACGCCAGGGTGAAGGGTCCGAAATCACGTCTGGCCTTGAGGTAGAGGTTCATCCGAACAGCCTCCGTTGCCGGCGTTGCAGCACCCCGTAGACCAGCACCAGCATCACCAGGGAGAAGCCCATCAGGCCGCCTGCCAGAATATGGGCATTCTGGTAATCCATCGCCTCCACGTGATCAAACAGGGCGATGGAGAGCACCTGGGTCTCCCCGGGAATGTTGCCGCCGATCATCAGCACCACCCCGAACTCCCCCAGGGTGTGGGCAAAGCCCAGCGCTGCCGCCATCACGAAGCTGGGCAGCGTCATGGGCAGGATGATGCGAAAGAAACGCTCAAACGGGCCCATCCCCAGGGTGGCGGCAGCCTCCAGCTCCTTGTTGCCCATGTTGACGAAGGCGGAGGTGAGGGGCTGTACCACGAAGGGGAGCGAATAGATGACGGAGGCGATGAGCAGGCCGAGGAAACTGAAGGCGAGCGGGGCTCCGAAGGTCTCCCGCCACCAGCCACCGAGGCCGTACTCCGGGGAGAAGGCCAGCAGCAGATAGAAACCGAGCACGGTGGGCGGCAGCACCAGCGGCAGGGCCACCATGGCTTCCACCAGAGGGCGCAGCCGGTGCTGGCTGCGAGACAGCCACCAGGCGAGCGGCGGCGACAGCAGCAGCAGGATGGCAGTGGTACTGGCCGCCAGTTTCAGGGTCAGCCAGACCGCCAGCAGATCCCCTTCACTCATAGGGTCCCCTCTCGGGTGTCGATAAAAAACAGGGCGCCGTCATGACGGACGCCGCCTTGGGACACGTCAGGCACCGGATCTGGCCAGCACGGGGCTGGCCGGCCCCGGCAGACGCCGGGCGCTTACTGCGGCAGGGCGTAACCCGCCGCCTTGATCTGCGCCTGTCCCGGCCCCTTGAGCCAGGCGACCAGGGCATCCACCGCTGCCCCTTTCTTCAGCACCAGGGCCTGCTGCTCGATGGGGGGATAGAAGCTGGCCGGCACCGCCCAGGCTTCGCCGGTCTTGCCCGCCTCCACCAGGTTGGCCCAGGCGACGAAGCCCAGCTTCGCATTGCCGGTATCGACAAACTGCCAGGTCTGGCTGATGTTGGTGCCGGTCAGCACCCGATACTGCTTGGGATCGATCTTGAGGTGAGCCAGGGTCGCCATGGCGGCAGCGCCATAGGGCGCTGTCTTGGGGTTGGCGATGGCCAGCTCCCCCTGCCAGTGGCGCAAGGTGGCCTCATCAGGAGCAGGCCCCCCCTTCTGCCAGAGGCCGAGCTGACCGATGGCATAGGTGAAGCGCTCGCTCCCCTTGCCTTCCGACTCCAGCTTTTGAGGGGTCGCCACGTCGGCCGAGAGGAAGAGATCGAAGGGCGCACCGTGGGTGATCTGGGTATAGAGCACGCCGGTGGCCGCCGAACTGATGACGACGCTGTGGCCGGTCTTGGCGGTGAACTCCTTGCCGATGCGCTCTATGGTGCCCTTGAAGTTGGCCGCCACCGCCACCTTGACCTCGTCAGCCAGCACAGCACCGCTGTACATGGCGCCGATCCCCAGCACCAACAGGGATACCCATCTCTTCATTCCGTTGCTCCTTATGTTCCGGCACGCCGGATCGATTGACACGAGCTCGAGGCTCACTCCCCTTGTTGCCAGCGGGCCAGGGCGGCGTCATCGCTCGCCCTGGCCTCGACCCAGCGTTGCACCCCGTCGGCGGTCAGCTCTTTTTTCCAGAACGGCGCCCGGGTTTTCAAGAAATCCATGATGAAGTGGCAGGCCTCGAAGGCCGCCTCGCGGTGGGCACTGCTCACCACCACCAGCACGATCTGATCCCCGAGCAGCAGCTCGCCGATGCGGTGAATGAGGGTACACTCCTGCAGGGGCCAGCGGCTGCGGGCCTCGGCCACTATGTTCGTCAGCGCCTTCTCGGTCATGCCGGGGTAGTGTTCGAGGGCCAGCCCCTTCACATGCTCCCCCTGATTGAAGTCGCGCACCTTGCCGACAAAGCTGACAATCGCGCCTGTGTCCTGCCGGGCAGCAAGGCGGGCATATTCGTCGGCCAGCGAGAAGTCAGCCCGCTGCACCAGAATGCGATCTGTGATGGCTACGTCGCTCATGGCTCAACCTCCGGTCACCGGCGGGAAGAAGGCTACCTCATCCCCGTCATGGAGAGGGGTATCCAGCGGCACCAGGGTCTGGTTGACCGCCACGAGGAGCTTGCCGGATTCGAGCGCCAGCGCCCACTTGTCACCCCGCTCGCTCAAGGCGGCGCGAAGGGCATCGGCACTGGCGTAGTCGCAAGGCAGGCTGAGCTCGTCGCAGCCGACCAGCTCACGCACCTGGGCAAAAAACAGAACCTTGATCATGCCTGCTCTCCTTTGGTCGCACCCAGTTGGAAATGACCGGACTTGCCGCCCTTTTTCTCCACCAGACGCACCTGCTCGATCACCATGTCCTTTTGCACCGCCTTGCACATGTCGTAGATGGTCAGGGCCGCCACCGAGGCGGCGGTGAGCGCTTCCATCTCCACCCCGGTCTTGCCCGAGAGCTTGCACAGGGTGCGGATATGGACCCGATTGTGCGCCGCCTGGGGGGCTATCTCTACCTCCACCCGGGTCAGGGCCAGGGGATGGCAGAGGGGAATGAGATCCGAGGTCTTCTTGGCCGCCATGATGCCGGCGATGCGGGCGGTGGCGAAGACGTCCCCCTTGTGGTGCTGACCGCTCAGGATCAACGCCAGGGTCTCGGGGGCCATGGTCACGAAAGCCTCGGCGCGGGCCTCGCGTTCGGTCACCTGCTTGTCGGTGACATCCACCATGTGGGCCTCGCCGCTCTGGTTGAGATGGGTCAGGTTCATCTATGCCCCTATCGAAGAATAAGATGGATGATCCGGGTTTACTCCCGGGATCACAGATGGGTCACGAAGTTGCACGGCCGGGTACGGGCGTCGAGCTGATCCCGGATAAGCTGTTCCCAGCCCAGACGGCAGGCGCCGGTGGAGCCGGGCAGGCAGCAGATCAGGGTGCGATTGGCGAGTCCTGCCAGGGCACGGCTCTGCATGGCGGAGCCTTTTATCTCGGCAAACGAGAGCTGGCGGAACATCTCGCCAAAGCCCTGCACCGTGCGCTCGAACAGCACGCCGACCGCCTCGGGCACCCGGTTCTGCTCGTTGAAGCCGGTGCCGCCGTTGATGAGCACCACCTGGACTCCCTCGTCGGCAATCCACTCGCTCACCTGGGCGCGGATGCGAAACAGGTTGTCTGGGCAGAGCGCCCGGTCGGCCAGCACGTGGCCGGTCTGGGTCAGGGCCTCGACCAGATAGTCCCCCGAGCTGTCATCGGCAGCGGTGCGACTGTCGGAAACCGTCAGGACGGCGATCTTGAGAGGGATGAATTCGCTGTGTTTGGGTGCCATTGGGGCCATTCCTGTCAATCATTGACCACGAGAGGATGAGGTGAACGCGCCGCACCGTGGTGCCAGCCATGAAAGGAGCCGGTGGGCGCCGCGTTGCCGGGAAGGGATTCTATCAAAAGATGTCTGGCTGGGGGGCGTCATTGCCCATTAATCTCGAAGGCCGCCGGATCCCGGGGATCCGGCGGCCTTCCCATCAGAAGCCTGGCACCCCTTTCATGTCAGGCAGTTGGTGCGCAATCCCCTTGTGGCAGTCGATGCAGGTGTTGGCCCCGCTTGCCAGGTTGGTGGAGTGCATCTGGGCGGCTCGACGCCCTTGCAGGGAGAAGTCCATGTACTCGAAGTTGTGGCAGTTGCGGCACTCGCGCGAATCCGTCTCCTTCATCCGCTGCCACTCCCGCTCGGCCATCTCCCGCCGGTGGGATTCAAACTTCTCGCGGGTATCCACCTTGCCGGTGATCATGCCCCACAGCTCCTTGGAGGCCTGCACCTTGCGGATGATCTTGTAGGTCCATTCGTGGGGTACGTGGCAATCCGGGCAGCTGGCCCGCACGCCGGAGCGGTTGGCGTAGTGGATGGTGTCGCGGTACTCCACGAACACGTTGTCCTTCATCTCGTGGCAACCGGTGCAGAAGGCCTCGGTGTTGGACGCTTCCATGGCGGTGTTGAACCCGCCCCAGAAGATGACGCCACCGAAGAAGCCCATCAGCAGGATGACCCAGAGGGCCGCCTTCGACGGTGACTTGAAGGTGGTCCACAGACGCTTCACAAAGCCGGGTAATTTCATCTATGGGCTCCTCAGTTCAGCGCTTCAACCGGTTTGAAGGTATTGTTCACCAGCGGCTTGGCATCCGCTTGCGGCACGTGGCACTGCAGACAGAAGTAGCGACGCGGAGAGACTTCGCCCAGGGTCATGCCGTCGCGGGTCTCGAAGTGGGTGGGGCTTATCTTGGGGGCCTTCATGGCACTGGCGTTCTTGAAGCTGTGACAGGCCAGGCACTTGTTGACCTTGTTGTCCACTTCATAGTTGCGGGTGTCGTGGGGGATCAGCGGGGGCTGGTGCATGTACTGGCGATCGTAGAGGTCGCCATCCTTGCGAAAGTTCTTCATGGGGGCCGCGTCGGCATCCGTCACCAGATCCGTGCTTCCCCGCTCCGACTTGATGCCCCCCGTGCTGTTGGTGATCTCGGGGACGGCCGCCATCAAGGAACCCGCCATCAGGCAGGCCAGCATTGCTCCAATCAGCTTCTTCATTATGTGTTCTCCGACGTTTTCTCTGCCTTGACGGCAAAACCTACAGTGATTTCAAAAACTTGCTCCGCGCAGACATCGATGCAACGGCCGCAGTTGGTACACTCCTGAGCCGCAATCAAGGGCCCGTGACCACGCCTGGCACCGTGAACGGGGCCGCGCAGGATGGGGCGCTCCGGGCAGACCGCATAACAATCCATGCAGTTGCTGCACCGCTCGCGCCCCGAGGCTGCAATCTTGATGAACCCGACCCGGTTGACCAGGGCATAGAAGGCCCCCACCGGACAGAGGTGACCGCACCAGCCCCGCTCCACCACAAAAAGGTCGAACAGGAACAGCGCCGCCAGCAGGCCCCAGCCCGCCCCCATGCCGAACAGCAGGCCGCGCAGGGTGAGGGGCACCGGATTGACCAGCTCCCACACCAGCACGCCGGCGATGGCCGGCGCCACCAGCACCATGGCCAGCAGCCAGTAGCGGGTAGCGCGGTTGAACTGACCGTTGCCCTTGAGCCCGAGCCGCCCCCTGAGCCAGGCGGCGGCATCGGTGACCAGGTTGACCGGACAGACCCAGGAGCAGAACACCCGCCCCCCGACCAGCCAGTAACCCGCGAGCACCAGCCCGGCCCCGAGCCAGAGGGTGGGGATGGGCCACTGGCCCGCCGCCACCGACTGCAACAGGGTCAGGGGATCCGTGAGGGGCACCGTCTCCAGCAGCAGGGAGCTGGAGAGGTTGCCCTTGAGGATCCAGATGCCCGCGAGCGGCCCCAGCAGGAACAGCCCCAGCACCCCGAACTGGCAAAGCCGGCGCAGCAGCAGGAAGCGGTGGGCACGCCACCACCCCAGCCTGGCCGTGGCCTCGGCCCCCGGATACCGACTCATAGACCCTCCGGTTTGCGGGTCGGCAGGGTGAGCCTGTCGCCGATGAGCGATTTGCCCGCCTTCGCCTTCTCTTCCCAGCCGAGCCGGTAGTGGTGACCCAGCTCCCCCTTGGCAAGCTGGCGAGGCACCACCTTGATGGCCGCCTCCTCCAGCACGCAGGCGTGCTCGCACTTGCCGCAGCCGGTGCAGAGATCGCTGTGCACCGTGGGCAGGAACATGGCGTGCTTGCCTGTGCGCGGGTTGTGCTGCAGCTCCAAGGTAATGGCCTTGTCGATGAGGGGGCAGACCCGGTAGCAAACGTCGCAGCGCAGCCCCAGGTAGTTGAGGCAGGTCTCGTGATCGATGAGCACCGCCACCCCCATCCGCGCCTGATCGATATCGGTCATGGCCCGATCCAGCGCCCCGCTCGGGCAGGCCGCCACGCAGGGGATGTCGTCACACATCTCGCACGGAACGGCGCGCGCCTTGAAGTAGGGGGTGCCGGTGGTCACGGGTTCAAACAGCCGGGCGAGCTTGAGGGTGTCGTAGGGGCATGCCTCGACGCAGAGCCCGCAGCGCACGCAGGCGCCGAGAAACTCGGCCTCGTCGAGGGCGGCCGGCGGGCGCAGCGCCTGGGCAGGCAAAGCCTGCACCTGCTGGCGCGCCACGCCGCCGAGCCCCACGCCAAGCAGGCCCACACCGCAGACCCCCTTGGCCATGTCGGCCAGAAACTGGCGCCGACTACGACTCATCTCGCGCTCCCCCGCCTCAGGCCTTCATGACCTTGACGGCGCACTTCTTGTAATCCGTCTCCTTGGAGAGCGGATCGGTGGCGTCCAGGGTCAGCTTGTTGACCAGCTGGCTCGCATCGAAGAAGGGCATGAACACCAGTCCCTTGGGCGGACGGTTGCGGCCACGGGTCTCGACCCGGGTCTTCACCTCGCCCCGGCGGGAGGAGACGATCACCTCTTCACCACGGCGCACGCCACGGGCCTTGGCATCTTCCGGGTGCATGAAGAGCACCGCATCCGGGAAGGCGCGATAGAGCTCGGGCACGCGACGGGTCATGGTGCCGGTGTGCCAGTGCTCCAGCACGCGACCGGTGGAGAGCCACATGTCGTACTCTTTGTCCGGAGCTTCGGCAGCCGGCTCATAGGGCAGCGCGAAGATGACCGCCTTGCCGTCGGGCTTGCCGTAGAAGCGCACCCCCTCCCCCGCCTTCACGTAAGGGTCGAACCCTTCGCGATAGCGCCACAGGGTCTCCTTGCCGTCCACCACCGGCCAGCGCAGGCCACGGGCTTCGTGATACTGATCGAACGGCGCCAGGTCGTGGCCATGGCCGCGACCGAAGGAGGCGTACTCCTCGAACAGCCCCTTCTGGACGTAGAAACCAAAGTGCTCGGCCTCGTCGTTCAGGGCCCCCTTGCTCTGCTCTTTCGGGAACTGGTTCACCTGGCCGTTGGCATAGAGCACGTCGAACAGGGTCTTGCCCTTCACTTCCGGCATCTTGGCAATCAACTCAGCCGGCCACACCTCTTCCACGGTGAAGCGTTTGGAGAACTCCATCAGCTGCCACAGGTCGGACTTGGCCCCTTCCGGTGCCTTCACCTGCTGGTGCCAGAACTGGGTGCGACGTTCGGCGTTGCCATAGGCCCCCTCTTTCTCCACCCACATGGCGGTGGGCAGGATGAGGTCGGCCGCCTGGGCGGTCACGGTCGGATAAGGGTCGGAGACCACGATGAAGTTGGCCGGGTTGCGATAACCGGGCAGCGCCTCTTCGTTCATGTTCGGGCCGGCCTGCATGTTGTTGTTGCACATCACCCAGTAGGCGTTGAGCTTGCCGTCTTTCAGCATGCGGTTTTGCAGCACGGCGTGGTAGCCCACCTGCTCCGGGATGGTGCCTTCCGGCAGCTTCCAGATCTTCTCGGCGATGGCGCGGTGTTTGGGATCCGTGACCACCATGTCCGCCGGCAGACGGTGGGCGAAGGTACCCACTTCACGGGCGGTACCACAGGCGGAGGGCTGGCCGGTCAGGGAGAAGGGGCCGGAGCCCGGCTGGGAGATCTTGCCGGTCAGCAGGTGGATGTTGTAGCAGAGGTTGTTGGCCCAGACGCCACGGGTGTGCTGGTTGAACCCCATGGTCCAGTAAGAGACCACCTTCTTGTCCGGATCCGCATAGATCTGGGCCAGCTTCTCGAGCTTGTCCTTGGGCACGCCGGAGAGCTTGGAGACGGACTCCAGATCGTAATCCGCCACGAACTTGGCGAAGTCGTCGAAGCTCATGGGGGTGGAGTCGCCGCTGTCCGGGTTCTTGGCCTTTTGCTGCAGCGGGTTGGTGGGACGCAGGCCGTAACCGATGTCGGTCACCCCTTTGCGGAACTGGGTGTGCTTGTTGACGAACTCCCAGTTCACCTTGTCGTTCTGGATGATGTAGTTGGCGATGTAGTTGAGGATCGCCAGATCGGTCTGGGGGGTGAACACCAGCCCGTTGTCCGCCAGCTCGAAGCTGCGGTGCTCGAAGGTGGAGAGCACGTGCACCTGCACATCCTGGTGGGACAGACGGCGATCGGAGATGCGCGACCAGAGGATGGGGTGCATCTCGGCCATGTTGGAGCCCCACAGCACGAAGGCGTCGGCCTGCTCGATATCGTCGTAGCAGCCCATGGGTTCATCCATGCCGAAGGTACGCATGAAGCCCACTACCGCGGAGGCCATGCAGTGACGGGCATTGGGATCCAGGTTGTTGGAGCGCAGGCCTGCCTTCATCAACTTGGCGGCGGCATAGCCTTCCCAGACGGTCCACTGGCCGGAGCCGAACATGCCGACGGCGGTCGGGCCCTTCTCTTTCAGGGTCGCCTTGAACTTCTCGGCCATGATGTCGAAGGCCTGATCCCAGCTGATGGGGGCGAAGTTGCCGTTCTTGTCGAACTTGCCGTTGGTCATGCGCAGCATGGGCTGGGTCAGGCGATCCTCCCCGTACATGATCTTGGAGAGGAAGTAGCCCTTGATGCAGTTCAGGCCGCGGTTGACCGGTGCATCGGGATCCCCCTGGGTCGCCACGACGCGGCCAGCCTGGGAGCCCACCAGCACGGAGCAGCCGGTCCCGCAGAAGCGGCATGGCGCCTTGTCCCAGGTGATGGCGGTCTTGTCGGTACTGGTGATCAGGTTCGCCGCCAGAGTGGGGGCACTGACACCGGCCACGGCAGCGGCTGCCGCCACCGCATTGGCCTTCATAAAGTCGCGTCGACTCAGCTTCATGACATATCCTCGCATTGCTTAATCACATCAATGACAGCCATTGTGACGAGCCGCGCTGGCTCAGCTCCATGGCGCTTTATTCCTTTGCTCTGGGCTTTTCGTTCATCGAACGCAGACAACAGACCCGGCATCCCGTGTATTACCCATGGCGGTCAGCGAACGACTCTTGCGCTTCTGCCACATGACGCCTTATTCCCCATCTTCGGCGTCCATTTCATCGAACTGGTGGTAGATCAGGGCCGCAGAGAGCACCCCGGGCAACCCCTGAATGGTGTCGATGGCCGCCATGATGGGGCGCTGGCTCGGCCCCTCCAGGGTCACCACCAGCTTGCCCTCCTCGCTGACGGCGTGGATCTCGGCCCCGTCCAGGGTCGCAATCCGCTCTGCCAGGGCGTGGCGCAGATCGGGCTGGGTCAGCACCACCAGGCTGGATACATGGAACTCTTCTCGCGTCATATCACCGTTTTCCAACTTGTTCGTCTCTTGGGTCATCGCGAAGCCTCGCCACGAGACAGACCGATGCTGATGCTGCCCACCGGGCAATCCGCCACGCAGGCCCCGCAGCCGTTGCACGACTCGGCATGGATGCTGGGGGTGGGTACGCGCCCCAGTCGGGGGGAAAAGCGGATGGCCTGCTGCTCGCAGCTGTCCTGACAGCGCTGGCAGAACACCTGGGCCGTAGCCAGACAGCCCGCCTCGATATGGGCCACATACTCCCAGGGTGTCTGGGTTGTCGGCCTGAACACCGGCGCCTGGCAGGCGCTCACACACTCGGTGCAGAAGGTGCACTCGCCGCGGTGAAAATCCACCGTGGGGAAGCCCCCGTCTCCCTTGATCAGGATCTGCTCCGGACAGGCCGCCAGACAGTCGCCGCAGCGGGTACAGCCGGCCACGAACTCGTCCCAGGAGACGGACCAGGGCAACTGGATCCCAGCCTTGGGGGCGCTAAGGCGTCCCCGAAACAGGCCTCTGCGTGACAAGTTGACCCCGTCGGTCATATCGACTCCTCTTTTCGGGGACGAATGCCCCCGCGCGGATCCCGTGACTGGCATTTTCAATGCCAATTATAAGCGTGGGTGTATATTGCGGCCCTGACAAGTCAGGGGATATACCACCAGGGAGATAAACAGGGGGGATTCTTGCGCTGGATCAAACCCTTGGCGTAATTAGACACAGCAGGGGCAAGGTAAATTACCCCTATGTGAGGATTGATAATTAATCGAAGGTTATTTGAGGTGCACGGCGGCTGTCAGCCGCCGATGGAGGCCAGGTGGGGGGTCATGCCTGCATTGCCTTCATGGAGGCGATGGGTGGCGGCCTTGCCGGTCAGCGCCTGGCGAATACGCCATTGCAGCGCCTCCTGCTGGCTGTCATCGGTGAGCAGATCCCGCAGTTCCACCCCGTTGTCGCCAAAGAGACACAGGTGCAGCTTGCCCTTGGAGGAGACCCGCAGCCGGTTGCAACCGGCGCAAAAATCCTTGCTGTAGGGCATGATGAGCCCCACCCCGCCCCTCGAGTCCGGATGCGTGAACACCTGGGCAGGGCCATCATCCAGGCCGCGCAGCTGCTGCACCCAGCCGCTCTCTTGCAGGCGCTGCTTGATGAGTTCACCGCTGGTATGGTGGTCGCGAAACAGGGCGTCCATCTCGCCGGTCTGCATCAGTTCGATGAAACGAAGCTCGATAGGTTTGTCCCGGATCCAGGCGAGGAATGTCTCGAGCTGATGATCATTGAGCCCCTTGAGCAGCACGGCGTTGATCTTGACCGACCGGAAACCTGCACTCAGGGCGGCGTCTATCCCCGCCATCACCTCCGCCAGCTTGTTCTCGCCGGTGATCTGGTGGAACTGGCGGGGATCCAGGCTGTCGACGCTGACGTTCAGGGCCGTCAGCCCCGCATCGAACCACTCGCGGGCACGCTCCTTGAGGCGATACCCGTTGGTGGTCATGGCCACCTTCTCGATGCCGGGAGTATTGGCCACGGTCTCGATGATGGCCGTGAAGTCGCGACGCAGGGAGGGCTCGCCTCCGGTCAGACGCACCTTGCGCGTCCCCATGGCCGCAAACCCGGAGACGACGCGACGGATCTCCTCCAGGGAGAGGAAGGACTGGCGCCCCTCACCATCTCCTTTCGGCGGGTGATAGCCGTCCGGCAGACAGTAGGTACAGCGGAAATTGCAGACGTCGGTGACCGACAGACGCAAATAGTAAAAGCGACGGGAAAAACCATCTTCAAGTGGCAACATAAACACCTTTCCAAATACGGGAGGCCAGGGCATTTCTTTCCTGACCCTTTCAGCTCGAACATCGGCTGACGGCGATCTCCCCCTATCTCAATGACTTAGGCAAAATCGCTCGGAGTTCATCTAGTTTTTCGATGCTAGCACAACTTGGAGTACACTCCCATGCTACTTTGTGGGGTCTTTGTGGGTGAAAAGGGAGCCGGTCGGCATGGGAAAATGGTTCAGAGTGCAGTCGGTCAGCAGCGCCATCGGTCGCTCCATGGTGCTGATCCTGTTCATGGCCAGCCTGATCGCCGTGGTGGCCATGGTCACCCTCTTCTATTCGGTTCCCGATGCCAAAGCCATCAACCTGTCGGGATCCCTGCGCATGCAGGCCTACCGCATGGCCTATGAAATCGAGAAGGATCAGGTCGTCCTCGGTCGGCTCGCCCAGTTTGAACAGACCCTTCATGCCCCCGAGCTGCAGGAGACCCAGCGCTGGATCACGCCCGCCTCCCTGCGCCGCACCTATGGTGAAGTCCTGCTGCAATGGCAAGTGATGCGCGAACACATCGAGAATGCCACCCCCAGCCGTTATACCGACAATACGGAACAGTTCGTCGCCGCCATCGATGACTTCGTCAACCAGATGCAGTACCACGTGGAGTTCAAGGTGCGCATGCTGGCCCTGGCAGAGGGGTTGGGTCTACTCGCCATCATCACCATCGCCTGGTGCACGGTGCGCTTCACCCGCCAGCAGGTGGTGGCCCCCCTCAACCAGCTGGTCTATTGCGCACGCCAGATCCAGCGTCAGGAGTTCGATCTCACCCTGCCCCCCCACTGTGAAAACGAGCTGGGAGAGTTGTCGGGGGCGTTCGCGACCATGGCCGACGAGCTTGGCAAACTCTACCGGGAGCTGGAGAGCAAGGTGGAGGAGAAAACGGCCAAACTACAACAGGCCAACGACACCCTCTCCTTCCTCTATTCCACCGCCCAGAAACTGCACGCGGCGCCCCTCAGCCGCCGTACCCTGCAAAAACTGCTGGAGCGGGCCGCCGCCCACCAGCACATCGAGTACATCCGCCTCACCCGCTTCGAGCACAATGCGATGCCGGTCTACATCACAGGGCGAAAGGGGTGGCCGGGGGATCTGGACGCCGTGGTGAGTTTCTACCTGCAGATGGATGACGAGGAGTACGGCCGGCTCGACATGATAAGCGGCCACCCCATCGACGAGCGGCTGATGAAGAACTTCTCCATGTTGCTGGCCCAGGTGCTGCACAAGGATCAGACCCTGCTGCAGCACCAGCGCCTGCTGCTGATGGAAGAGCGCGCCGTCATCGCCCGTGAACTGCACGACTCCCTCGCCCAGGCCCTCTCCTACCTGAAGATCCAGGCCACTCTGCTCAAGCGCTCCTTCGCCAAGGGGGACAGGGCCAAGACCGAGGCAGCCATGGAGCAGATCGACGAGGGACTCAGCAATGCCTATACCCAGTTGCGCGAACTGCTCGGCACCTTCCGCCTCAGCATCGGCGATGCCAACCTGGGTGAAGCCATCGCGGTCATGCTCGAGCAGCTCAAACCCCAGACGCACGCCGACATCAGGCTCCAGTACGGACTGACGGACACCGACCTTGAAGCGGGGCAGCACATCCACATCCTGCAGCTGATCCGTGAGGCAGTGCTCAATGCCATCAAGCATGCCAGCGCGCGGCACATTGACGTTAGCTGTGAGACCCTGGCTGATGGTAACATCCAGGTTCAGATTGCAGACGATGGTGTTGGAATAAGGGGCGCAAGCTCGGCGGTGAATCACTACGGTCTCAGCATCATGAATGAACGCGCCAGCAAATTGCGCGGCCAGTTGACCATCAGTGAACCGCCCTCCGGGGGCACCCGCATACACCTGACCTTTCCCACCAGCCTAACAAGAGACGCCTGATGGACGAGATGAAATACAGTGTTCTGGTCGTGGATGACCACCCCCTGATGCGCAAGGGAATTGTGCAACTGCTGGAGTTGGAAGATAACATCGACGTGGTTGGCGAGGCTTCCAACGGCACCGACGCCGTGGCCATGGCAAAGGAGTCCGAACCGGACCTCATCCTGCTCGACCTCAACATGAAGGGGTTGTCAGGTCTCGATACCCTCAAGGCGCTGCGGGCCGAAGAGGTGACTTCCCGCGTGGTGATCCTGACCGTCTCTGACGCCCGCCAGGATGTGGTTGCCCTGCTCAAGGCAGGCGCGGACGGCTATCTGCTCAAGGACACCGAGCCTGACATGCTGCTGGCCCAGCTGGCTGACGTGATGACCGGCAAGCAGATCCTGAGCGAGCCGCTACGTCCCTATCTCGAGAACATCTACGAGCTGGACCACCTGCAGCAGAAGCTGGAGAGCCTGACCCGACGCGAGATGCAGATCATGCGTGAAATCGCCAAGGGGTTGTCCAACAAGCAGGTCGCCTCCGTGCTCCATATCTCCGAGGGAACCGTCAAGGTCCACGTCAAGAGCCTGCTGAAAAAGCTCGAGGCCCAAAGCCGCGTCGAAGCAGCCGTCATGTACCTGGAACAGCGCAACTGAGGTCCCGGCCTCCTGCCAGCAAGGGGTCACCTTCCGAGCCTCCTTGCTGGCCCCCTCTTCTTTTCCCCAAATGGCGCGGAACCCGGTGCTCTATTGAGTAGATGGATTATTATTTTCATGACATCGCACGGGAAGGAAACATCGACATGACCTTTGAGCAGATAGAGCTGGTCCAGAAAGCCTGGGGCAGGGTGAGCGCCCTAAACAACAGCTATGTCCAGGAGGTGTATGAAGAGCTGTTCAGATTGTCTCCCGAACTCAGGGCCCTCTTCCCCCCACATCAGGAGCTGCCCGTTGCCAAGGTGTCGGACACCCTGAACACCGTCATCACCAGCCTCTCCCAGCTGGATGCACTGGGTTTCATCATTCGCGATCTCGGCAGGCGTCACCAGCGATTCAACGTTCAACCCCACCAATTTGCGCTGCTCAAACAGGCGCTGACCCAGGTACTGGCACGGCGTCTCGGCAGTGGTTTTACCCCGGCACTAGCACAGGCCTGGTCGCAGATGTATGACGAGATAGCCGCCCTGATGCTGGACGGCATGACACAGCACACCGAATTCACCACCTGATCCCCTGGCCTTGGCCTCCAATCGCTGAATGGGTCTGTAACAGGCATTTTGCATGAATCAAATTTGCAATATGCGAAAATAGACTCATTCTGCACACGGGGTATGTTCGGCGCCTTAACACCTCACCTGAATCCCTTTCGCACTACCTTGCCTGCGTTCGTGATACAAAATCACAATAGATTGATTTTAAATGGATATTAAAAATAACCACGGGAAATGGCTCACCCCTTCGCCACGCCACCTCTCTCTGGCACGGTCACTGCATTGTCACATTCAGCAATGACTGATTAGGAGGATGGAACATGAAACTTCAACAACTGGCACTGTTCCCCTTGCCGTCCCACATTCTGCCCGGTGGCAAGCTCCCCCTTCGCCTGTTCGAGCCGCGCCACCTGCAGATGCTCAAGGAGTCCTTCCTCGAGGATCGTGGCTTTGGCATCGTGATGGAAGAGACCACCAGCACGGGCACCTGCGGACGGATTCTCCCGGTCGGAACCCGCGTCAAGGTGACTGATTTTTATACCCTCAACGACGGTTTGCTCGGGATCACCGTGCTCGGCCTTGAACGCTTCTGCATCCACGAGATGGAAACGGATGACGCAGGCCTCAGGCACGCCCAGGTCGAGCCACTGCCCAACTGGCCGAGTGCGGATTCTGATGTCAGCGACAACCAGCTGGTCAGCCGATTGAGAGAGGTCTTTGCACAATACCCGGAACTGGATGAGCTCTACCCGGACAAGCAGTTCGACGATGCAGCCTGGCTCTGCCAACGCTGGCTCGAGATCCTGCCCATGCCGATCTATGAAAAACAGATGTTGATTGCCAAACAGAACAGTGAAGCGGCGCGCCAGTTCTTGCGCCGACTGATCGCACAGTGAGTCAAAGAGTGAGTCAAAGAGTGAGTCAACGGTTGGTTTGCAAAACGCGAATTCTCGGCACTGCATTCTTATAATGAAAAAATGAGAATTGCATTTTGCAATCACGGTAGCGATAAATAACACACAATTCAGCTACAGGCCGCAAATAACAGGTTTTGAAAAGTTGGCACGACTTTTTCATATAAAACCGTACAACCCGATTTATCCCGTGCTCTCTTCAGTATTTGCTGAAGAATTGGTCAACCACCAGGTTGACCATTTTTTTTACCCAAAAGCGGCCGGCATCACCTGCAATGGCGGAGCAGGCAGCTTCGCAGCCTGGCAAGACTGATGGGTTTGGCCAGAAAATCGTTCATGCCCTGGGCAAGGCAGCGGGCCCTGTCCTCCATCATGGCATTGGCCGTCAACGCGACGATGGGCACCTCGTACCCCATGTCCCGCAGGCGCCGGGTCGCCTCCAGCCCATCCATCTGCGGCATCCGCATATCCATCAGGACAAGGTCCGGCTGCTGCTTCGCCACCTGTGCCAGGGCCTCCAGCCCATTGCCTGCCAGCCTCACCCTGCACACCAGCTTCTGCAACATCAGGGATACCACCAGCTGATTGACCGGACTGTCTTCCACCACCAGCACATCCAGCTCCAGTCTGGCGCACTCTTCACTGCCGGGGGCGGCGGCCGGAGCACAGGGAGAGGCCATCCCGGGCAGCTCGAACCAGAAGCAGCTTCCCAGCCCAGGCGTGCTCTGCACGCAAATGTCTCCCCCCATCAGCTGCACCAGCCGCCTGCAGATGGCCAGCCCGAGCCCCGAGCCGGAGAAGCGGCGGGTTGCCGAACTGTCGACCTGATAGAAGGGTTCGAACAGCAACGCCTGATCCTCGGCGGAGATGCCGATCCCCGTGTCGCTGACCATGACCCCCAGCTTTTCCTCCTCCCAGGTCAATGCCAGACGCACGCTGCCGACGGAGGTGAACTTCACGGCATTGCCAAGCAGGTTGCCTATCACCTGGGAGAGGCGGACGGCATCCCCTTGAAGGCGTTCAGGGAGCGTCTCATCCAGATGCCAGTGCAGTGTGATGCCCTTGGCACAGGCCTGTGCCTGCAAGGGCTCCACCAGGGCACGGCACAGCTCGGCTGGCTGAAAGGGTTCACAGTGCAGCGTCAGGGTATGTGACTCTATTTTCGAGAAATCGAGCACGTCGTCGATGATGGTCTGCAACAGATGCGCAGAGTGGGTGGCATGACCGATGAGGGTCTGTTGCGGAGTGTCGAGTCGGCCGTGCTGCAGCAGATCCAGCATCCCCAGCACGGCGTTCATGGGAGAGCGGATCTCGTGGGTCATCATGGCGAGGAACTGGGATTTGGCACGGTTGGCCGTCTCGGCATCGTCCCGCGCCCGCGCCAGCTCCTGCTCGCGGCGGATCTGGCTGCCTATCTCCCGCGCCGTACCCCGATAGCCGAGGAAGCGGCCACCGGCATCATGGCAAGGCTCCGCATTGATCTCCATCCAGCAAGGCCCGCCCGCCAGCATCACCTGGGCCCGCATTCCCCGCACCGGCAGATGGTGGGCGATCAGGTGCCGGTAGTGACTCCAGGCCGGTTCCTGCTTGTCGTGGGCAAAATCATAGAGGCTTCTCCCCGTCTGGCGGGCCAGCACTTCCCCCTGATAGCCAGGTGCAGAGACATAGCTGAGCCTGTGCTGGGGATCGGTCTCCCAGAACCAGTCGGAGGCCATGGCGGCAAAACTGCGAAAACGCTGTTCGCTGGCCTGCAGGGCCAGGGTCTTGAGGTCAACCTGTTCTTGCAGGCGAGCCCGATAGGCGATGTTGACCAGGGCCTGGGAGATGAGCGGGCGACAACGCTGCATCGCCGCCTTGCTCTTGAGATCGAAGGTGCCCGCCACGCTGTGCCGGCAGATGAGCACACCGGAAAACCCCGGTCCCTGCAAGCCTGTCATCATGACGCTGGCCCAGCCCGGCGCCCCCGCCAGCGGCGCCAGCTCAGGCAGTTGGGCGGGATCATAGATGACCAGGGTCTCCCCCTCGATGGCCCTGGAGAAGAGCGGTGTCAGCGACCAGGTCCGGCCCACCTCGTCCGGCTGGGTGCTCAGATGGGTGCTGCCCCCTACGGCCTCCCAGGCGACCACGTCCGCCTGTTCGAATCCGATAAAGGGCTTGAGAGCAAGAATGAGACTCTCCAGTACCTGCTCCAGACTCTGGGCCTGTGCCAGGGTCGCCACCCCGCACAGCAGGGCTTGGGACTCCTCCCGATATCTGGCCTCCCGCTCCCGGCAACGCATCAGCTCCACCAGCGTGGTTTGCAGTTTGTCACCCAGGGTTTCGAGTTCGCTATTGCCTATCATCTTGAATCCAGCACAGTGTCAGCTCTCGAGGAAGATTACGCTCGACACCATGAGGTTGCCGTGTGCCAGCTCACCATGGGGTAATCGTCCCTGTTCACCGAAGGTAAAGGGCGTGATGAAGGGGATCTCACCCAGCCTCTGACTGAATTGACTGACGATGTCCCCCAGCCTGTCCCCCAGTGCCAGCCGACAACCGGCACAAAACACCACCAGGGCGCCAAAGGGGCGCATATTGCTCGCCATGCCATATTCAGGCTCGATATTCACCGCATTCAGGCTGCGCTGCAACAACCCTTCCTGGCTGCTGTACATGAGCAGCAGCCGCTCTCCCAGTCGGGTCTCGGTAAAGAGGCGCAGCCCCTCCCGCGCCGTCACCGCCTCGGGATGGGAGAGCTTGTAGTAGGGCAGGTCATCGAGCATGCCGACCTGACGGGCCAGTGGCGAGAGCGTCGTCTCCCTGAGGATGGGGCCCACCGGCCAGGGCGTCGCACGCTCGGTCCAGCGACCATAGACCCGGGCCGCCGGCTCGTGATCGATGGTCAGCACCTCCCGCCCGTCTATCCCGGTAATGATGCCGCGACACTCGGTGGGTACATAGCCTGAATGAAACTGGAACGCCAGTTGGCAGTCGGGGTAAAGCACCGCCAACACGCACCCTTGTGATCCCTCCCCTTCGTCCCAGCACAGCTGCCACTGCCCGGCCACGCCATCGTCTGCCGCCGACCCGCCGACGACGGGAACGGTCGCGCCAAACTCGGCGTCGATCCCCGCGAGCACAACCTCCTCCAGCCCCGGGCTGGTGTGCAGCAACACGAGCTGCGGCAGCTCTCCCGGTCGGCCACCATCGGCGATAGCGCGGCGCAGCAATGCCCGCACATCCGGTTGATCCCCCATCTGGCCAGCCACGCCATAGGTCCCCTTGTCATCATAAAGGGCGGCGACCGACAGGCTCCAGCCATGCCGACCATGATGGCCATCCTGGGTCAGGATACCGCCGCAGGAGCTGCAACCGATCAGCCGGGTATCGGGAAAACGTGCCTTGAGCGCACGGCGCAGTTCCGCCGCCTCGTGTGCTTGGGTAAAATAGACCAGCAACAGCGATGGAACATGGGATGACTGGGCATACAACCGCTCTGTAACTTGTTGGGCGGCCAATGGGGTCGTCTCGGCAAGCGAGTGAGCCGTCAGGAAGTTCAACATCGTCTCCTAGGGGTACGGGATGCTGGCATCAAGCAAAAATCATACCCTTATCAAACAATTACCTGGCCATGGAGACTAGAATAGTGCTCACTGGCCTCCCACGGGATCACTGCATGTGGCAGAAAAATATCAATGACTTCGACCGGGTCGTCGCCATCGGCGGCGGGCACGGTATGGGCCGGGTGCTCTCTTCCCTGTCGTTCTTGGGATCCCGGCTGACGGGCATCGTCACCACCACGGATGATGGCGGCTCCACCGGACGCCTGCGCAAAAGCCAGGAGTGCATCGCCTGGGGGGATCTGCGCAACTGCCTCAACCAGCTGGTGACCACCCCCAGCATCGGTAGCCAGCTGTTCGAGCACCGCTTTACCGGCCGCGGCGAGCTCGCGGGCCACAACCTCGGCAACCTGATGCTGCTGGCCCTCGACAACCTCTGCGTGCGCCCCCTGGATGCCATCCGGCTCATCAGCGACATGCTGGAAATTGAACCCAATCTGCTGCCCATGTCCGAGCATCCCACCGATCTGTGCGCCCACACCGTCTGTGGCGATCAGATCCTGGGGGAGGTCTCCATCGATCAGCTCACCACGCCGCCACGGGCCCTGAGCCTGAAACCGGTCGTGCCCGCCACGCGCGAAGCGGTCGAGGCGCTGAGCCAGGCCGACATGATCATCCTGGGGCCAGGCAGCTTCCTCACCTCCATCATGCCTCCTCTGCTGCTGCGCGAGATTGCGGAGGCGATCCGCAGCAGCCGCGCCATCGTCGTGTTCATCAGCAATCTGGTGGACGAAGAGGGTCCGGCTGGCCAGTTGTCACTGTCCAGTCAGCATCGTTGGCTGGAAGAGCGGATAGGCAGCGGCCGGATCGATGCCATTCTGGCTCCCGAGGGTCCCCAGGTACCCGAGCTGCAGCACTGCCTCGTTCGGGCCGAGCTGGGTGAAGCGGCCCTCCCCCACCGCCACGACCGCCTCAAGCTGCGGCTGGCACTCGACACCGTGATCCTGAGCAGGCTTGGCGAGCGCGACATGGCGGGCTGATGCCCTTCTGGATCAGTGAAACTGGGCCAGATGGGTGAAGACCTGGGGCAGGGAGTGCTCCAGCTCAGCCAGCAGTCTGCCGGCCTCTTGCTCATCTTCCCGGCGACAGGCGGACTCCAGATCCATCACCTGCTGATAGCTGGGTTTGGCGCCATAGCTGCCACAGGACGATTTCATGCTGTGGGCGAGACGCGCCAGGGCTGACCAGTCCCGCTGTTCAAAAAGCGGCCTTAATTGGGCCAACTGCTCGCCTACCTCTTCGACAAACACCGAGATGACGACCGGCATCATCTCGTGACCGATGTCATCTGCCAGTTGTCGCAGCACTTTCTGATCCAGCCACTCCATCTTCTCTTCCCTATGATGGTATTCAAACAGACCACAATATAGCGGACCCACAGCCCCGCTGTCACCCGTCCTTCGGGCATGCCCGTATCGCTCCGGATGCTCTTGCGACACCAGAATGTGAGCAGCTTCAAGTTATCGGTATGTCAGCCAGAATGGAGAGAGATAAAGGTTGTCACAAAATTAACATTAAAGTAACAATGTAACCCATGAGAATGATGCGGCTCAGCAACACCTCTCTCATCCCTTTTTGCCTGTATGGCTGCTGCGAAGAACCAGGGTAGACATCTACCCTGGTATTTTTTATTTCTGGTTCAACAAGTTGGCTGCATTGCCATATTCCAGCTCGCCCAGCCTGAACAGGCAGAACTCCCCGGGCACCATCTTCACCCAATTCTCGTTGCCGGTGAGCGGCCGGGTGGCGATCAGGGTCACCACATCGTTCGGCGTGGTTTCACTCTGAAAGTCGATGGCCACATCCTCATCCAGCAGACGGGCTTCGCCAAAGGGAGCCCTGCGCGTCAACCAGTAAAGGTTGTTGCTGCAATAGGTCATCACGAACTCTCCGTCCGACAGCAGCATGTTGAACACCCCGAGCACACGCAGCTCGTCACACAGGGTCGCGAGGTAGCGGAACATGGCGGGGAAATTTGCCGGCCGTTTGGGGTACTTGTGCTCCAGCCTGTCGAGCAGCCAGCAGAAGGCGTGCTCGCTGTCGGTGTCGCCTACCGGGCGGTGCCGCCCCGTGGGCAGCCTCTTGTAACCGGTCAACTGGCCATTGTGGGCAAAGGTCCAGTAACGGCCCCACAGTTCTCGGGTAAATGGGTGGGTGTTTTCCAGGGAGACACACCCCCGGTTCGCCTGCCGGATATGGCTGACCACGGCACGGCTCTTGATGGGCAGTGCCTGGACCAGCTTGGCGATGGGAGACTGGGCACTGGGTTCGGGATCCTTGAAGGTGCGAAAACCCCGCCCCTCATAGAAGGTGATCCCCCAGCCATCCTTGTGGGGACCGGTCTTGCCGCCCCGCAGCATCAGCCCGGTAAAGCTGAAGCAGATGTCGGTCGGCACATTGGCACTCATGCCGAGCAGTTCGCACATATACCATCCACTCCCTGAATGTCTTGACTCTGGTTTCGTCAATCAACCGTCACGGCTGGACGAGAGGGCCGGTATGGTCACCCATCCCCCCTCTCAATCCCGGATCGTTGATTACTTGGCCATCTCTTTTTCAACCAGCTGGATCAGGATGTGGATCACCTTGATGTGCACTTCCTGGATGCGGTCGGCATAACCGAAGTGCGGCACTCGGATCTCCACATCGGCCAGACCAGCCATCTTGCCGCCGTCCTTGCCGGTCAGGGCAATCACCTTCATCCCTTTGGCACGGGCCGCCTCGATGGCTTTGAGGATGTTGCCGGAGTTGCCGCTGGTGGAGATGCCAAGCAGCACGTCACCACGACGGCCGACGGCCTCCACATAGCGGGAGAAGACATAGTCATAGCCAAAGTCGTTGGAGACGCAGGAGAGGTGGCTGGGATCGGAGATGGCGATGCCGGCATAGCCTGGGCGGTTCTCGCGATAACGACCGGTCAGCTCCTCGGCAAAGTGCATGGCATCGCAGTGGGAGCCGCCGTTGCCGCAGGAAAGAACCTTGCCTTCCTGCTTGAAGGAGTCGGCGAGCAGCTTGGCCGCCGCCTCGATGTTTTTCAGATTTTGCTCATCTGCCAGGAACGCCTGAAGCACGCTGGCAGCCTCGGTCAACTCGTTGCGGATCAGTTCTTGGTACATGGTTCTTGAAATCTCGTCGTCCAACATAGGGTGGCGGCATTGTCGCACAAGCCAGTCCAATCGTCGCCCCCCGCCCGCCAAGATGGGGCGGGCAGCGCGTTATGCCGATCACAGAGCCAAGGTAACAGGCTTGTAAACAGCTTGATAAGTTTGTGCGTATGAATTACAACAGGGGCCACATCCAACAGGTCAGACCTCTGGATCAGTTAACGCCAATTTCCCAACCTCGGCAATTCATGCAAGGAGCAAACAATGACGACGACCCTCACTCTGCTCGGGGTGATCCTGGTGATCGGCGCCATGGCCTATCGCCGTGCGTCCCTGTTCACCGCCACGCTTGCCACGGCCGCCGCCCTGGTCGCCGGCACCTTCTATGGCCATGTGCCCCTGTTGGTGTGGGCGCTGTTCGCGGTGATAGCCCTGCCCCTCAATCTGGTGGAGTTTCGCCGCAACCAGCTGACCAAGCCGCTGTTCAAGATCTACAAGTCCATCATGCCGGAGATGTCCCGAACCGAGAAGGAAGCAATCGAAGCGGGGACGACCTGGTGGGAAGCGGATCTGTTTGCCGGCAACCCGGACTGGAAGAAGCTGCACGCCATTCCGGTCAGCACGCTGTCTGCCGAAGAGCAGGCCTTCATGGACGGTCCGGTTGAAGAAGTGTGCCGCATGGTCAACGACTGGGAAGTGACCCACGAGCGTGCCGATCTCTCTCCCGAGGTGTGGCAATACCTGAAGGACAACAAGTTCTTCGCCATGATCATCAAGAAGAAATATGGCGGGCTGGAGTTCTCCGCCTACGCCCAGTCCTGCGTGCTGCAAAAGCTGTGCGGCGCCAGCGCCGTGCTCGCCTCCACCGTCGGCGTTCCCAACTCCTTAGGGCCGGGTGAATTGCTGCAACACTACGGTACTGACGAGCAGAAGGATTACTACCTGCCCCGTCTGGCTGTCGGCAAGGAGATCCCCTGTTTCGCCCTGACCAGTCCGGAAGCGGGTTCTGATGCGGGCTCGATTCCCGACTTCGGCATCGTCTGCAAAGGCGAGTGGGAAGGGGAAGAGGTGCTCGGCATGCGCCTGACCTGGAACAAGCGCTACATTACCCTGGCTCCCATCGCCACCGTACTCGGCCTCGCCTTCAAGCTGCGTGACCCTGACCACCTGCTGGGTGAGGAAGAAGAGCTCGGCATCACCTGCGCCCTCATTCCGACCCACATCAAGGGAGTCGATATCGGTCGTCGCCACTTCCCGCTCAACGTGCCGTTCCAGAACGGCCCGACCCGCGGCCAAGACGTGTTTGTACCGCTCGACTTCATCATCGGCGGTCCGGCTATGGCCGGTCAGGGCTGGCGCATGCTGGTGGAGTGTCTCTCCGTCGGCCGCGGCATCACCCTGCCCTCCAACAGCACGGGCGGCGTCAAGATGCTGGCCCTGGCCACCGGTGCCTACAGCCGCATCCGTCGCCAGTTCAAGCTGCCGATTGGCAAGATGGAAGGGATTGAAGAGCCGCTGGCACGCCTGGGTGGCAACGCCTACATCATGGGCGCCGCCGCCAAACTGACGGTCACCGGCATCGATCTCGGTGAAAAACCCTCGGTCATCTCCGCCATCGTCAAGTACCACCTCACCGACCGCGCCCAGAAGTGCATCATCGATGCCATGGACATCCATGGCGGCAAGGCCATCTGTATGGGGCCGAGCAACTATCTGGCCCGTGGCTATCAGGGGGCGCCCATCGCCGTGACCGTCGAGGGAGCCAATATCCTGACCCGCAGCATGATCATTTATGGTCAGGGAGCCATCCGTTGCCACCCCTATGTGTTGCCGGAGATGCTGGCCGCCAGCCACCCCGACAAAGAACAGGCGCTGAAAGATTTCGACAAGGCGATGTTCAGCCATGTGGGCTTTGCCATCAGCAACCTGGTGCGCAGCTTCTGGCTGGGGCTGACCGGTGCCCGCTTCGCCGCCGCGCCCTACAAGGATCAGACCAAGGGCTACTATCAGCAGCTCTCTCGCCTCTCCGCCAACCTTGCCTTCCTGTCAGACATGGCGATGGGCACCCTGGGTGGCGAGCTCAAGCGCAAAGAGCGGGTGTCTGCCCGCCTTGGCGATGTGCTGAGCCAGCTCTATCTGGCCTCCAGCGCCCTCAAGCGCTATCAGGATGAAGGACGCCAGCAGGCCGACCTGCCGCTGCTGCACTGGGCACTGCAAGACGCCCTGTTCAAGGCTCAGGAAGCGATCGACGAGTTGCTGCGCAACTTCCCGAATCGCTGGATTGGTCTGGCCCTGCGCGCCATCGTGCTACCCCTTGGTCGCGACCTGAAGCGTCCCTCCGACAAGCTCGACAGCCAGGTAGCCCGCCTGCTCCAGGTGCCAAGTGCCACTCGCAGCCGTCTGGCCGAGGGCCAATATCTGACGCGCGAGGAGGGCAACCCCTTCGGGCTGCTGGAACAGGCGCTGGACGATGTGCTGACCGCAGAGCCGCTGTTTGACAAGGTGTGCAAAGCCGAAGGGAGCAAACGCCCCTTCACCCAGCTCGACAAGGTGGCAGAGGCGGGCCTGAGCCTCGGTGTCATCAACCAGGCCGAAGCGGACCTGCTGCGGCGCGCCGAGGAGAGTCGCCTTCGCACCATCAACGTCGATGACTTCGATCCCGTCGACCTAGTGGCCAACAAGGCACTGTTTGAAGCCTCCGCCTATCACAGGGCAGCTTGATGCCTCTGATGCCAGAACGCCTCCCTTGTGGAGGCGTTTTTCATGAAAGGGCGGGTGGATGGCATCCGATACGAAGAAAGAGAAACCGACTGGATCATATTTTGGATATCAATCCGTTTCCTATATTGAATGAAGCGGTTAAGGTAAGCACAGGATCACACACAGGATTGCATAATGGATGATCAAATCCTGATTATTGATGATGAAGATCTTCCCCAATCAGCACCGCGTCCCGCCGGCTGGAAGGTGATGATAGTGGACGATGAACCCGAAGTGCATCGCATCACCAAAATCACCCTGAACAAGTTTGAATTCGACGGCAAGCCGATCGATTTTCTGCACGCCTACTCTGCGGCTGAAGCCAAAGCCTTGCTCGCCCTCACCCCGGATGTCGCCCTGCTGCTGCTCGACGTCGTCATGGAGGTCGATCATGCCGGTCTCGAGGTGGTCAAGTTCGTGCGCGACGAGCTGCAAAACAAGATGGTGCGCATCGTGCTGCGAACCGGTCAGCCCGGCCAGGCCCCGGAAGATGACGTGGTGACCAACTACGACATCAACGACTACAAGGACAAGACCGAGCTCACCTCCCAGAAACTGCGCACCCTGCTGCGCGCCAGCCTGCGCTCTTACCGGGACATCCGAACCCTTGAGAGCAATCGACAGGGGCTGGAGAAGGTCATCGAGGCGTCCAAGGGGATCTTCGAGCAGCGTGCCCTGCGCCAGTTCGTCGAAGGAGCCCAGACCCAGCTCAGTGCCCTGCTCAATCTGGAAGAGTCCCAGATTTACGATGTGTAGCACCTGGCGTATGAGGTGCGGGATCAGGTGCTCGAGCCTCTGCTCAGCGATGGTCCCATGCTGCGCCTCGTCGATGCGCCGGAAATCCTGCGCTGTGCCATGGCCAAGGGAGCCAATGTCTACGATGGCAACCAGATGGTGCTCTATTGCCAGAATGCCCGTCATCACCTGCTGTTCCACATCGAGACCACTCGCCCGCTCAGCCAGATGGATACCGGGCTGCTGAGCCTGTTCACCGAAAACATCATAGTGGCGCTGGAGAATATCCGGCTCAACGAGGTGATCGGTGACAACCAGCGAGAGATCATCTATCGCATCGGCGAACTGGTGGAGAGCCGCTCGAAAGAGTCCGGCTTGCACGTCAAGCGGGTGGCCCTCTACACCGAACTGTTCTGCAAGCTGCTCGGCATGAATGAGGACAGGTGCGAGCTCATCAAACGGGCCTCTCCCCTGCACGACATCGGCAAGGTGGGGATCCCGGACGCCATCTTGCACAAACCGGGCAAACTCACTCCCGAGGAGTGGGAGATCATGAAAACCCACGCCCAGCTTGGGCAGGACATGCTCTCCGGCAGTGACCTGGCCCTGTTCCAGATAGGCGCCACCATCGCGGGCAACCATCACGAGAAGTGGAATGGCAGCGGCTATCCCCGCGGGTTGAAGGGAGAGGACATTCCGCTGGAAGGACGCATCGTCGCCCTGGCGGATGTGTTCGATGCTCTGGGCTCGGATCGTTGCTACAAGCAGGCCTGGCCGCTGGATCAGGTGCTGGCGCTGATCAAGGAGGAGAAAGGAGAGCACTTCGACCCCCTCCTGGTGGACCTGATGCTGGCCAATCTGGAGAAGTTCCTCGATATTCGCGAGCAGTACAAAGACATCTATATCGGCGCTCACTGATATCGGGTTCACCCCATCCACTTGCCACCATGAAGAAGCCGCCCATTGGGCGGCTTCTTTGCAATGTGCGCGGAATTATTGCTCCGGCAGATTGAGATCCAGTTTGGGGGTTGCTGGCGTCTCTTCAAGTTGCGCCTTCTGCGCCGCCATCGCCTTGTGCAGGGTGCGGCGCTTTTGCAGCAGAATGAAACCACCGGCCCCCAGCAAGAGCAGCAACACGCCACCTCCCCCCAGCGCCCAGGGCAGCCAGACCGGACTCTCCCGCTCCTCGAACCGGTCGGGGGTGGCGGCGGATGCGGGCATGGCCGCAGAGGGTGCGGGAGGGGGGGGAGGCGGTGCTATGGTGAACGACTTGGCCGGCAATTGCAGTTGCACCTCGCGACCGAGCCGGGTTGTTCCAAAGAGGGTGGCCTCCACCTTGTACTGCCCTGCCGCCTTGAGGGCGGAGAGATCCACGCCAAAACGCGGCGCTGTCGCCACCTCGTTGAACGTCATGCTACTGCCGCTGCCGTCGATGGCCTTGCCCTGGATGACCACGGAGGCGGGATCCAGTTCATCCACATCGATGACCAGAGAGAGCTTGGCTCCCCCCTCCCCGGAGGGGGGATTCAGGGAATAGCTGACCGGCCAGGGGTAGAGCAGCACCTGCTGTGACTGGGCTCGTGAGAAGACCTCATTGCCGGTGCTGAAGAGGGCTCGGTATTTTCCCGCAGGGACGTCCAGTACCGCCTCGGCGGTCAAGATACCGTCCCCCGGCACTTCGTCCACCCCCTTGCCATCATCCATGTAGCGTCCCAGGGTCTCCTCGAACACGGGATCGCCGCTCTGGCTGGCATCGTTGAACTGCTGCAGCTTGACGGTCATGCCCAGATCGGTGAGGTAGTAACCCGCCCCAGGCGCCGCGCCATCGATCAGCAGACGGGATTGCAGTTTGACACGCTCACCCTGATAGAGGCGGGCCGGCAGCGGCTCGCTCTCGACCTGGATGTCGGTGAGCAGGCGCACCCGATTGTCGGGGTCCACCTCCCCGATCGCCTGCCAGGGGCCGGGCATGGGGTCGCGGATGGTGATGAGATCCTGATCCTTGAGGGGCAACCAGCCCACGTCGGGCGGCTTGACCTTGCCCACATAGAGCTTGCTGCCATCGGGTCGCACCAGGATCACCGAGGGCGTCCCCGGCTTGCGCTTGATGATGAAGGTGATCTCCTTCACGCCGTAATCGATGCGAAAGCGGTTGTCGAGCAGAGGAATGTCGGAAGGCGCAAACACCTCGTTGGCCGCGGCCGGGAGGGAGGCCAGCAGCAGCAGCCCCCAAAGCGATCTCATTGCCGCCACAGGCAGGCACCTCCTTTTTTCTGTACCAGATCCAGCCTCGCTTCATGAACGGCCGCCACCTCGTCGCTCGCGCGAACCACCCTGAGCGGCGGGCGATTGCTCTCCAGACGACGAATGCCGGTATCCTGGCTGGTCTCGCTCTCGCTGGTTTCACTCGCCAGATTGAGTTTGGTCTGGCCACCCGTCATCAGGAGGTAGACGTCCGCCAGGATCTCCGCATCGAGCAAGGCGCCGTGCAGGGTACGGTGAGAGTTGTCGATGCCGTAGCGATCGCACAACACGTCCAGGTTATTGCGCTTGCCCGGGAAGAGATCCCGCGCCATCGCCAGGGTATCCGTGATGCCGCAGATATCCGCCGTCTTGAAGTTCAGACCGAGCTTGCTGAACTCATAGTCCATGAAGCTCACGTCAAAGGGGGCGTTGTGGGCGATGAGCTCGGCGCCGCGAATGAACTCGATGAAATCGTCCGCTATCTGGCTAAAAGAGGGCTTGTCCGCCAGGAAGGCATCCGTGATGCCGTGCACGGCGATGGCCTCGGGGTCCACCAGCCGATCCGGCTTGATGTAGACGTGGAAATGGTTGCCGGTGAGTTTGCGGTTGATCACCTCCACACAGCCGATCTCGATGATGCGGTGCCCAAGATAGACAGGGCCGCCCGCGGTGTTCATGCCGGTGGTTTCGGTATCCAGAATGATCTGGCGATTCAGTTGGGGTGTGCTCATGATCAAATCCATGTCAAACTTCGGTTTTACTCGCTAGTTTACCCCAAGCCTCTCGCTAAAACAGATTGATTGCTCATGTTGAAACAGATTGATTTATTCACGGATGGCTCCTGCTTAGGCAACCCGGGCCCCGGCGGCTATGGTGCCGTCATGGTCTATGGCAAGCATCGCAAGGAGATCTCCGCCGGTTTTCGATTGACCACCAATAACCGGATGGAACTGATGGCTGCCATCATGGGGCTGCGGACCCTGAACGAACCCTGCCAGGTGCGGCTCACCACCGACAGCCAGTATGTGCGCCAGGGGATCACCCAATGGATCATCGGCTGGAAGAAGAAGGGCTGGATGACCGCCAACCGTCAGCCGGTCAAGAACGTCGATCTCTGGCAGGCCCTTGATGCGGAAGTGGCCCGTCACCAGATCGAATGGTTCTGGGTGAAAGGACACTCGGGCCACCCGGAAAACGAACGCTGTGACGAGCTGGCCCGTGAGGCCGCCAACGGCAAGCAGCTTGCCGAAGACAGCGGCTACCAACCCTGATGCCCGCTAGCCGCCCTGGCGCGCCATTCCTGGCGCGGCCATCGACTCCGGCAGCCGCCAGCGGCGACGCACCGGTGTCACGGGGAAACGCCGCTTGCGGGCGGCAATCACGTAAACAGACGCCAGGGAGCGGCAATAGTCCCGCCCCAGACTCTCCCGCCACCAGCCGATCTTGCTCTGCCTGCCCATGAAGGAGAAACCGAACCGCTCGTCGAACATCACCTCGCAGCCGAGCAATTGCAGCCAGTCGGTCACCCGTGCGGGCGTGAACATGCGGGCAGACCAGGGCAGATGCCGCCGCATGAAGGGCAGATAGTGACCCAGCCCCACCAGGCTGAGCGGGTTGTAACCGCTGACAATGAGCCAGCCATCGTCGGTCAGCACCCGTTCTGCCTCCCGCAGCACCTGATGAGGATCCGGCGAGAAATCGAGGCAGTGAGCCAGCAGGCAGGCATCCACGCTCCCCGATCGCACCGGCAAGGCGAGCGGATCCCCCTGGATGTCCAGCAGCCGTCCGCCGGAGGCGACACCGATTTGATGGCGAATGGTGGAACAACCGCAGGAGAGTTCGGCGCTCAGGGCACCTATCTTGAGCAAGTGATAGCCAAAGAGGTGGGGGCACCAGTTGTCGAGGCGCTCCTGAAGCTCGGCGGCCACCCAGTCCCCCATGGGCAGTGCGGACCAACTGGTCGGAAGCGCGATCTGTTGTTCGGTACGTGCCAGTTGCATAATGGGACCAACTCGGGGGCGAATGCCATCCAGTTATATAAGATCCCTTCCTTAAAGAGAACACAAGAGCCTCGACCCATGTACACCGTCATCACAGTTCCCGCCTTCAGCGACAACTACATCTGGTTGATCCGTCACGAAAATCACTGCCTGGTCGTCGATCCAGGCGAGGCCGATCCCGTGCTGGAACGGCTGGCTGCGCTGGATCTGGTGCTGGATGCCATCCTCCTGACCCATCACCACCGCGATCACGTCGGGGGCGTATCCGAGCTGCTACAACACTTCCCCCACGCTCGCCTCTATGGTCCCAAGCATGACCCCATGCCGGACCATCACGGCCAGTGGCTCGACGACGGGGATCAGATCAACTGGCATGGCCTGAGTCTGGATGTCCTCCATGTGCCCGGTCATACCCTGGGGCATATCGCCTATTACGGCCAGGGCATGCTGTTTTGTGGCGATACCCTCTTCAGCGCCGGTTGCGGCCGTCTGTTCGAAGGGACCCCGGCACAGATGCACACTTCCCTGCAACGGCTCGCGGCACTGCCCGATGAGACCCTCCTTTATTGTGCCCATGAATACACGCTCTCCAACCTGCGTTTCGCCCATGCGGTCGAGCCCGACAACCTGGCGATCCAGCGGCAGATCGGCGTGATCAGCAAACTGCGTCAGCAGGGCCTCCCGAGTCTCCCCTCCCGGCTGGGAGATGAGCGGAATTTCAATGTTTTTCTGCGCTGCGAGCAGGACTCGGTAAAATTTTCTGCTGAGAAATACGCCCTTAAATGCTTGGAAAATCCAGAGGATACCTTCGCTGTTCTGCGGGCCTGGAAGGACGTTTTTTGAACAAACCTTGATCAGGGGGGCATTGCCCCTTATGATGCGAGCTGTTTTTCCACAGATGACCTGAGCGAGATGAAGCTACGAACGGCCTTATTGGCAGCGCTGTTTCTCAGCGGCTGTCAAAACCTGAGCCATCAGGATGACCGGGCGGTAACGGCAATCGAGCCGATCAAATCCCCCCAAGTCAGCAAGAAAACGTACAAAAAACACTCTTCGCGGATGCTGTTCGGCGACGAACAGATAGAAGAGCTGGATGACACTGATAACCTGTGGGTGCGTATCAGCGATGATATGCAGCTGGACTCGCACGATAATGCCCGGGTTCGCCAACAGCGTGATTGGTTGTTGCGCAATGATAAGCATATGGCGACCATTGCCAGCCGGGCTGAGCCCTACCTGTATCTGATGGTAGAGGAAATCGAACGGCGTGAGCTGCCAATGGAGCTTATTACCATCCCCATGATCGAGAGCATGTTCGATCCCAATGCCCGCTCCCGCAGCAATGCGGTCGGTCTTTGGCAGTTCGTTCCTGCAACCGGCAAGAATTTCGGCCTGCGCCACGACAACTGGTACGACGGTCGACGCGATGTCCTGGCATCCACCAATGCCGCACTGGATTACCTGGAGTACCTGAACCGGTTCTTCGACGGTGACTGGCTGCAGACCCTGGCCGCTTACAATGCCGGTGAAGGTCGGGTGCGCAACGCCATCACCCGCAACGAACGGGCTGGTCGTCCGACCGACTACTGGTCGCTGGACCTGCCCCGCGAAACCCGGATGTATGTGCCCAAGATCCTGGCCATGGCCGACATGATCCGCAATGCGGACAAATACAATGTCACCCTGCCGGTGCTGGCCAACAAGCCGCAATTGCGAACCATCAATACCGGTGGCCAGATTGATTTGAACGTGGCCGCCCAGCTGGCTGGTGTTTCCGCCTCCCAGCTCAAGGCGCTCAATCCTGCGCTCAAGCGTGGCATGACCTCGCCGCAGGGCCCTTACAACCTGCTGGTCCCCGTCGAGTACGCCGACACCCTGGAGCTGGCCCTGGCCGATCTGCCCCAGCGTGAACGTACCCGTGGCGTGCGCTCCTATCAGGTCACCAGTGGTGATACGCTGTCACGGATCGCCCAGAATCACGGGGTGACCGTGCAACAGCTCAAGCTGGCCAATAACATGCGTGGCAACAACCTGCGCCGTGGCCAGAGCCTGATCATCCCCAATGGCGGGCGCGCAACCCAGGTTGCCCAGAGCAAGCCGCAGCAGCTCGCCAGCCGCAGTGGTGGCAAGGTGAACTATCAGGTGCGCTCCGGTGACAACCTGTGGAGCATCAGCCAGGCACACGGGGTCACCCACGCCGACCTGGCCAAGTGGAACGGCCTGAACGCCAAGTCGGCCCTCAAGCCTGGCATGAAGCTGGTGGTCTGGCCCAAGCAGGGCAAGAGCAGCAACAAGTCCATGGTCTATCAGGTGCGCCGCGGTGATTCCCTCTCCTCCATCGCAGCCCGCTTCCAGGTCGCCGTCAACGATGTGATGCGCTGGAACCAGCTCGGCAAGAGTGACTATCTCAAGCCGGGTCAGGAGTTGACCCTGTTCGTGAAGAACAACAGCTGATCGCTCGTCGCAATCCAAAAAATACCCCGCTTGATGCGGGGTATTTTTTTGTCTGCATGAACCAGCGGCGACTCCGCTCTCCCCTGAGGGATGACTCAGGGAGTGATAGCCTGGGCCGCAAAGCGCGCCAGAATGGGGTTGTGGTCAGAGGCATCGGTAGCAGGTGAACTCACCTCCACCAGATCCAGATTGCGATAGTAGAGGTGATCCAGCGGGCGGCCAAAAGCGGTGCGACGCAGATCAGGCACAGGTATGGCCTCCTGCAGGCCAAGCTCGCCCACCAGCTTGTTCAACCAGAACGCGCGCTTGTCGCTCCAGGTGTTGAAATCGCCGCCCAGGATGACCGGCCCCTGGTGGCGATGGATCAACGCAGTCAGATCGTTGAGCTGCTCGCGGAAGGTCGCCATGCCCAGTTCGAAATTGACCGCATGGAGATTCACCACCAGCACGCCGTCAGGATCCCCCTGCAAGGGATAGAGACTGACCAGACCTGACTTGGGGATACGCAGCAGGGGTTCGGGGGAACGGACGCCACAAACAAACGCCTGCGGCGTTTTCGCCACTGTCATCACGCCAAAGGAGACACCTCCCTGGGTGAAGGCCTGCAACTGCTGCCACTGGAAATCGCCTCTCTTCAGCCAGTCCAGCATCTCGGGCCGGGTCGCCGACTCTTGCAGCAGCACCAGATCCTGGGACTTGGCATACTCATCCAGCCCTTCCCGCCAGTTCTTGCGTTGTCCCTTGTAGAGGTTCCAGACGGTGATGCCAAACTCCCTCGGCAAGGCCGTGGAGGCGAGCGCCACCAGAGGTGGTCTGTCACAGCTTGCGCCAGGTATGATACCTGCCGCAGTCACCAGATGATCTTGATCCGGTACCTCGAAGCAACCGACCAGCCCCAACGTCAGCAGGGACGTTCCCAGAATCCGATAACTATTTTTCATTGGCTAACAATCACCTGCCTCTGCAAGACGACATGGCCCTCACACAGGCCACGGTCGCCGACTAGTCTCATTATTCGTGTCCGGCCCGACTCATCCAGAAGGAATTCAACGATGGCGAGACAGCACCAGTACCGCGTGACATTTTACGATCAACAGGGAACCTGTCATCAAGTGGAGCTTTCCACCGTCTATCAAATCAGGCGGGATCCCCAATGTGATCTCTGTCTGTTCGACACCCGGCAGTGCGTGGGGTCGGAAGAGATGCTGGAGCGCATGATACGGCAAAAAACCGGGCTTGAGCAGGAAATATCCATCATCAATGCCCGGCTCATCTGAGCAGACTCAGACCGGGACGGGGCGGGATTTGCCCTGATCGTCGATGGCCACATAGGTGAAGACGCCCTCGGTCACGCAGTACCGCTGGGCTTCGTTCTCCCGCAATACCGGCTTGACCCAGACCTCCAGCTTGAGTCGCATGGAGCTGCGACCAATCTTGAGGCAGCGACCGTAACAGCACACCACGTCACCCACCTTGACCGGGCTGTGGAAGGTCATCCCCTCCACCGAGACGGTACAGATGCGCCCTTTTGCCAGCTCCTTGGCCATGATGCCCCCACCTATATCCATCTGGGACATAATCCACCCGCCGAAGATATCGCCATTGGGGTTGGTATCGGCTGGCATTGCCAGGGTTCTCAGCAACAGCTCCCCATCGGGGTGGCGCTTGGTCTCTTCCATCATTACCGCTCTCTTTATCATGGATGGCGGCATGATAGGGGGCGATCCCCCCCTTGGCAAACCTCAATTGTCCCGGAGCGCGCGCCGTATCTGGTTTGCACGCCAGATGACCGACTCCGGGGCCCGGATGGCGACGACCCGTTCAACCCTTCAAGGCCGCCCCGTCCGCAAACCAGTGGGCCGGATCCGGCCAGCGATAGACGAAACCAAGCTGCTGGCAGATGCGCTGACCTTCGATGGGAGCAAACTCCCCCGCCGGCTCGACGAACTGCGGCGGCACCAGCCCGAGCAAGCGGCTCGCGAAGGGGTAGAGCTGCTCCCGGCGCGGGTGAACGGGGGCACTCAGATTGTAGGCATCCCCATCCTGCCCCTGGGCCAGCATCAGCTCACAGGCGGCTACCACGTCGTCCAGATGCACCAGGTTCACAGCCTGGCCTCCCCCGGCCAGCGTCTTGCCCGCCAGAAAACGGCCGGGGTGACGGTCAGGACCATAGAGTCCGGCCGGGCGCAAGATCATGGCGCAGTCAACATGCCCTTCCAGCACGGCAAGCTCGGCCGCCCGCATCCGCGAGCCTCTGTCATGGGCTGGAGCGGGCGTATCCTCCTCCCCCTGTCCGGCCCCCCAGACCGAAGTCGCGCTGATAAAAAGAACCCTCTGAACACCCGCCTCCCTCGCCTGTCGGCACAGGCGGGCCACGGATGCCGGGTAATCCCCGGTCTTGCTGGGGGGCACGCAGATCACCAGGTCATGACAGCGAAAAGGCAGTGATCCCATGTCAGGGGTGAGCAACAGCGGCCAGGCGGCGATGCCCTCCCCCCGCAGCCGTTCAGCCTTTTCGGCCGTACTGACCGTCACCGCGACAGATTGCCCCTGCTCTTGCAATGCCCTGGCCAGGGGCAACCCCAGCCAGCCGGCGCCCACGATACCCGTCTGATACTCAAATTCGTTCGTCATACCCGGATCCTGACAAAAAAAAACGGCCATCCAATGATGACCGTCGAAAGTAACGAAGGAAATAGCCGGATTAACCGGTTACCTCCCACAGCGGGAAAATCGGGAGCGCACGCTCCTAATTCGTGGCCCTATCCTAGTGGCAGCGCGGTCAAAAAGCTTTGAAGCGGATCACAGTTGAAAAGGATTTCTGAAAGCGCTTTCACTGTTATGCAAAAAAGTCGACCCGCACGGGGCCAACTTCATAACTCAGGCCACAGATTCCCGCCGTACCAGTTCGGCTTCGAATTTGAGCGCCAGCCCCTCTACCGGCTTGTGATCCAGCAGCCTCAGGGCCAGCTCAGCGGCACGCTCTCCCATCTCCTCGATGGGGTAACGTACCGTGGTGAGCTTGGGATAGATGTATCGGGCATAGGGGATGTCATCAAAACCGACCACAGAGACCTGCTGGGGGATCTTGTAACCCCGCTCCAGCAGACAGGAGATGGCCCCCGCCACCATGGCATCGTTGAAACCAAGCACAGCGCTGAACTCGACGCCGCGCGCCAGCAGCTCGCTCATGGCCACATAGCCACCTTTTTCATCGGCATAGGCACGGCCGATGAGGGCAGGATCCAGCTCGATACCTGCCCGTTGCAGGGCGAAGCGATAGCCGGCCATCCGCTGCTGACCATCCACAAACTCCTCGTCATCGGAGGTGACGAAGGCAATCTTGCGATGTCCCGCGTCCAGCAGATGCTGGCAAGCCGTGGTGATGCCGGCCTGGTTGTCCAGCCAGACGCAGCGATCCTCGCAGCCTGGCACCTGACGGTTGATGAAGACGATGGGGGTCGTGCCCGACGCCAGCTCGCTGAGCTCTTCGTCAGGCAGCGCCTTGCTGTGAAGGATCAGGGCATCGCACTGGCGCTGCAGCAGCGCCTGGATGGCGTGCCGCTCACGGGTCGCGTCGTGGTTGCCGGACACCACGATGGTGAACTTGTTCGCCTTGTCGACCATGCTTTCGATGCCGCGCATCATCTGGGCGAAGAAGGGGCCGCCACACAGATCCCCCACCAGCACACCGATACAGTTGGAGCGCTTGCTCACCAGGGCCTGGGCGAAGCTGTTTGGACGAAAGCTGAGCTCCTTCATGGCCGCGAGGACAGCCTCGCGCTTCTCGGGCGCCACCTGCGCCGTGTTGTTGATCACTCGAGACACTGTCGAAATGGAGACATTCGCCAGCTGAGACACATCTTTGATCGTTGCCACTCTCGATTCCTTTGTTGGAAAAGCCTGTTAGTGATGATCGGGCATTGTATCGAACCTGACAGACCAAGACGCGGCGCCCGATCACCTGGCAGGTTTCCTTTTGTAACAAAGCTTAAGGGATGATAACCATTCTGGGGCAAGAATGGGAGGCAGCCGCCACAACGACTGCCCCCCGAACTCAATAGGCGTGATTCAGCTCGCGTTCCGACATGAAACGCAAAGGCTGCTGCAGCTTGTGTTGATAGATGAGATCGAAAGAGAGCACGTTCTGGACATAGTTGCGCGTCTCCCGATAGGGGATGCTCTCCACCCAGACATCCATCGGCTTGTTGTTGCTCTGCTCGCGCCAGCGCTTGACCCGGCCAGGACCCGCATTGTAGGCCGCCGCCGCAAGGATCCGGTTGCCGTCATACACATCCAGCAGGCGCTTGAGGTAGGCGCTGCCAAGTCGAATGTTCATGGCCGGGTCGAACAGTTGCTGCTCATTGCGATAGGGCACCCCAAGCTTGCCGGCCGTCTCTTTCGCGGTGGCAGGCATCAACTGCATCAACCCCCGCGCCCCGACCGGTGACTGGGCCAGGGGATAGAGTGCGCTCTCCTGACGGGAGATGGCGTAGAGCAGACTGGTGTTCATGGTGCGCTCTTGTGCCATCTGGGAGAAGGTGCGCTTGAGGGGCAGCGGGAAGCGCAGATCCAGCGCATCCCAGGCCTCGGCACGGATGCTGGAGAGGATCGCCAGCTCGTGCCAGCCCTGGTTGAGGGCGATGTGACCAAACTCCAGACGCTGGGCCACGCTGTTGCGATCCATGTTGTGGATCCACTCAGAGCGGGCCGCCGTGATCTCGTTCATCGCCAGCAGTTCACGCACCCGCAGCAGGAAGGGCCAACGGCGACTGGCACTTTGCCAGTCCGGCACCTTGTGCGCCACGCTCTGGTTCTTCATGCGATAGGGCACACCGGTGCGCTGGGCCGCCATGAAGCCGTAGAAGCCGCGCAGGTTCGCAGTCTCGAGATAGAGGTCCCGCGCCGGTTTCTGCCGCCCCTGTTTCTCCAGCGAGCGCGCCATCCAGTAACGCCAGCGATCCTCTTTTCGCAGCCCCATGGGCATCCGCTTGACCCAGCCTTCGAGGCCGCGCCAATCCTGCTCCCAAATGGCAAGACGGGCCCGCAGCTCCACCAGCTCCGGATCCTTGAGCCGCACCAGGGCCGTATCCAGCCAGGCACGCTGGTCAGAAGAGCGGTCCAACAACAGGCGGCGGGCGGCCGCCTTCTCCACCCGATTCACCTCGGCATGGTTCAGGCCGAAGCGACGGGTCATCTCCCCCAGCTGGCGCAGAACCGCGTCGGGCTCCTGGTTGGCGTAGCGGGCCAGCCCCAGGGAGAGCAGATGCCGTGACGGGGGCGCCGCCGTGAAGTTGGCCGGATTCATCGCCCGCACGGGTTGGTCATACAGGGCGATCATCTGATCGCCATACCCCTTCATGCCGCTGCCGAGCTGGGCACCGAGGTGGCGAATGAGGTTGGGGTTCTGGGCCTCGAAAGCCAGGTTCATGCGCTCCCAGATCTTCTCCTGAGTACGCAGACCCGCTTGCTGCCAGAGCTGGAACAGGGGATCGCAGGCATCGGGCCTGGACTGACCGCTCAACCAGAGCTTGCCTGCCTCCTGCAGGGCTTCACTTTGGTGCCCCGTGTAGTAGCGGGCCTGATAGTGCTGACAGAGCAGATCGGTGGAGCTTGGCTTGGCTGGATAGAAGCGCAGGAACTGGGACCACTGCTGGCTCTGGGCAAGATAGGTGAGATAGCTGCGCTCGAGCCGGTTGGACTGGGGGGTGTCCCCGTGCTGGCGGATGAAGCGGGTCACATCGTTGTAGTCTGCCGCCCCGGGACGGAACGCAAGCTGGTAGTAATCCAGATAGGGCAACAGCGGATAGTGGATCAGGCGTGCCCGAAGCTGGCTGAATTTGACCTGATCATTGGCACGCACGGCCTCATGGGCCTGGCGATAGAGAGACTGCTCCATGGTCTGCGCGAAGGCAGGAGCCAACAGCCCCGGCATCCAGAGCGCAGACAAGATGATTCCCTGCACGACTTTCACGAATGGCATTCTCCCCTTGAAGACATAACCACCGCCAAAGTGCGGTGGTGACATACCTTCATTCTACCCGCTAAGCACGGGGGCTACGCCACACTATTTTTATCGGTGCAGACGGGGCGATCACCGCGTACCTGGCGGCTGACATAGCGTTCAAGGTAGGGAACAGGAAGCGGCTTGGAGGCGAGGTATCCCTGGAAGAAATGGCAGCCCTGTGCCTGCAGAAACTCCAGTTGCTGGCGGGACTCCACCCCCTCCGCCGTCACGTTGAACCCCATGTGGCGGGCCATGGCGATCACGGCCTCGACGATGGCCATGTTGTCACCATCCTTGGGAATGTCCTGGATGAAAGAGCGGTCGATCTTGAGCTCGTCAGCCGGCAGCCGCTTGAGGTAGCTCAGGGAAGAGTACCCCGCCCCGAAGTCGTCGATGGCAAAGCTGATGCCCAGGGTCTTGAGTTCCGCCATCTTGCTGATGGTGTCTTCCGCATGACCCAGCACCACCGACTCGGTGATCTCCAGGTTGAGGCAGGCGGGATCCATGCCGGTGGCAGCCAGCACGTCGTGAATGCGATCGACAAAGTCGGGAGCATGGAACTGTTTGGCGCTCACGTTGACCGACAGCTGGGGGACGTGGATCCCGTTCTCCTCCCAGGAGACGTACTGGGTACAGGCTTCGTGCAATACCCAGTTGCCGATGTCGACAATGAGATCCGTCTCCTCGGCAATGGGGATGAACTCGGCAGGCGACACCAGGGCACGCCCGGGGGGTTGCCAGCGGATCAGTGCCTCGACACCGATGATCTCCCCCCCCCGCCACCATATGCTGGGGCTGGTAGTGGAGAGTCAGCTCCCCATTGTCGAGGGCACTGCGCAGCTCGTTGTGAATGTGCAGACGCCGGTCGGCCTGCAACTGCATGGAGGCATCGAAGAAGCGCCGGGTCTTGCGGCCCGCCGATTTCGCCTGATACATGGCGGTGTCAGCCTGCTTGAGCAGATCCCCCGCCTCCTGCTCCCGACCGGGGAAGAGGGTGATGCCGACACTGGCGCCGATGTGCAGCACCTGACCTCTGAAATCATAGGGGGCGGCGATCTCCCCGATCAGCCGCTCCGCGATGAGGTCGGCCTGCATCTCCGCCTGGGGCGGGCTGATGGAGAGCGCTGGCAGCAACAACACGAACTCGTCGCCGCCGAGACGGGCCAGACAATCCCCCTGGCGCACCAGCCGCTTGAGACGGCTGGCCACCTCCTTGAGCAGCCAGTCGCCGGTGGCGTGACCCAGGGAATCATTGATGGTCTTGAAGTGGTCGAGATCGATGAACAGCAGGGCCCCGATAAGGTGACTGCGATTTGCATCGGTGAACGCCTGGGTCAGGGTTTCGTGCAGCTGACGGCGATTGGGCAGGCCGGTCAGCTCGTCATAGAAGGCGAGATCCTGGATGCGGCGCTCCGCCGCCTTGCGCTCGGAAATATCCTCGAAGAAGATGACATAGTGGCTGATCATGTACAGGATCTTTAGCTACAACCAATTGAAATAGATAGAAAAAAGGCTTCGTTTGTGATCTGATTTAATCGCAAAAAAAAACCGACACGCCCGAAGCCATGACTATTATCAATGCAACCCAGTACCTCAAGCAACTTCT
>NZ_JAGKRI010000260.1:0-293 GCF_017939255.1 Aeromonas sp. Prich7-2 | reverse complement strand
GGTTAATATTCCTGCACGACTTGTAATTGCGATGGGGGGACGGAGAAGGCTAGGTGGGCCAGGCGACGGTTGTCCTGGTGAAAGTGCGTAGGTGGTGTTTCTAGGCAAATCCGGAGACACAACACTGAGACACGAGACGAACGCACTACGGTGCGGAAGCCATTGATGCCCTGCTTCCAGGAAAAGCCTCTAAGCTTCAGATTACAAGTCATCGTACCCCAAACCGACACAGGTGGTCGGGTAGAGAATACCAAGGCGCTTGAGAGAACTCGGGTGAAGGAACTAGGCAAAAT
>NZ_JAGKRI010000259.1:0-758 GCF_017939255.1 Aeromonas sp. Prich7-2 | reverse complement strand
GTGGTGGGCATTCCCGCGGAATGCATGGTGTTTTTGCTCATGGGGGGAGCGTATCTAAGGAGCAGGATCAAGCAAGCAGGAAAGTGGGATCAAGAGACGATCGTCTCATTTTTCCTGTGTCAATACTGTTCCGGTGAATACTTACCATTTTTTCTGAGCGGAATCATCAATCGCCTCAGAATAATGTTCTATATCTGCCACCCTCTTATGTCAAAAAAGTAATAAAAAAAATTTACTTATTATTTATAAAAATAAATATTCGTGATTATGTATGCTTATGTGATTTTTTATAACTATATGTTTTTTAAGATAAAAAATGAAGTTTGTTGAGTGTGGTATTTTTGCCATGATAGCGTCGATAGTTATTATTTATAAAAATAAATAAGTAAAAACAACACCTTACGTGCACTATTGCGGTTGACGACCCCCTGCCCAGTTACTAGGTTGTATGCAGGTCAGGTAGGAGTAGTCATGCAGCAAAAAACGGTTCAGCAGCCCATCGTCACCGATGCGGAGATCGCAAAAACAGCACGGTATAACCGAGACATCAAAGCTTCGGGGTATCGCCCCTGGGTCACGGTGCGGCAGTCCCATACCTATGGTCAGGGGCAGATTGGTATCTATTCACCAGGACGGGGTTGACGGCATCAGTTCTGCCGGGATGGGATAATCTGTCTTCTCGATGCACGCCCTGACCACGGCCCTCAACCACTCCTGTGGGCAGCGGCCCAATCGCTTGCCGGTCTCCACCAACGACA
>NZ_JAGKRI010000258.1:0-835 GCF_017939255.1 Aeromonas sp. Prich7-2 | reverse complement strand
TTTTCCCGCTTAGGGTTGTGATACCCGACTGCGCAGAAATTCCCGTGGTGAACGGTATCCCAAGGCGCTGTGCGGGTGGTGCTCGTTATAATGCTCAAACGCGATAGCCAAATTGCCTACCGCTGTTCGGCTATCCGGTTTTGGCATCATCTCGATATAGTCTCGCTTCATCGTCTTCACGAAGCTCTCCGCTATACCGTTACTCTGTGGGCTTCTCACTGCTGTCGTTCTGGGCTCCAACCCGATTTCTCGTGCAAACGCGCGGGTCTCATGGGCTCGATACGCCGAGCCATTATCAGTCAGCCACTCCACCGGTGATGCCGGCAACGAATCCCCAAAGCGATGTTCGACAGACCTCAGCATGACATCTTGCACAGTGTCACTATCGTAACCCCCAGTACTGGCCGCCCAGTCCAACGCTTCCCTATCGCAGCAATCCATGGCGAACGTGACACGTAGTTTTTCACCGTTATCGCAGCGAAACTCGAAGCCATCTGAGCACCACCGTCGATTGCTCTCCTTGACGGCAACACGCCCCTTATGTGCCTGCTGGGCCAATGGTGCAGCTGGTTTTCTTTCCAGCAGCAAGCCATGTTCGCGCATGACGCGATATACCCGCTTAGCGTTTACCACAGGTTGTTCTGTTGCCTCAGACTGACGCCGTAACAGCGCCCAGACCCGGCGATAGCCATAGGAGGGAAGCTCTGCCATCGCCTCCATGATACGGCCAAGTAAGGCTGCATCATCACGCTGGCGATGATGACGACCATCTTGCCAACCCGGTTTTCGATGAACACGAACGGATAGCTGCGCACGCGATACATTAAGAGCCTGG
>NZ_JAGKRI010000257.1:0-523 GCF_017939255.1 Aeromonas sp. Prich7-2 | reverse complement strand
CGTGAGCAGGTCGCACGATACAGTTGGTGTTCGGTGACGAGATAGCTCACCTCGGGCAGCTCGAACACCTGATGAACCTGATAGGGTTTGGCATGGGCCACCATGTCCCCGCCACAGCAAGCGCAATCGGCGGCAGGGTAATGCGGGACCAGGGTCAGGCGGGCATCAAGCGGATGCCGCTCGCGGCGATGTCCCTTGTGACCGGGCTGCGCCCCCCGTTGCTTGCCGGACGCCGGACGCTTGCGGGCCGGCGGCGGTGCACCGGGGCCGTCGCTGGAAGGCGGCTTGGAGGAGTTGCCGCTGTGCTGATTGAGGCGGTCCTCCAGCTCGGCGATGCGGTCGAGGAGCTTATAAATCAGCTCGTTGGCCTGCTCCAGAGTGGTGGGCATTCCCGCGGAATGCATGGTGTTTTTGCTCATGGGGGGAGCGTATCTAAGGAGCAGGATCAAGCAAGCAGGAAAGTGGGATCAAGAGACGATCGTCTCATTTTTCCTGTGTCAATACTGTTCCGGTGAATACTTAC
>NZ_JAGKRI010000034.1:0-58244 GCF_017939255.1 Aeromonas sp. Prich7-2 | reverse complement strand
CACGCTCTTACTTTGCGGGCTCTTGCGGCGGAGCACCGTTGGAGGTGATCAAGCAATACATTCAAAACCAGCGGGGCTGACGCCCCGGCGAAATTCCCCTCCCACCTACGTCGGAGGGAGTCCCCTTTCGCATTTAAGATGGCTGCTTTGTGGCTTACAGCTTGCTCACGGCTCAGGTCGAACAGAATGAAATCATCCACGTAGCGGCAGTAGCGACGCACCTTGAGTTGGCGCTTGATGAAGTGGTCGAGCGGATTCAGATAGATGAGCGCGTAAAGCTGCGACAGCAGGTTGCCAATGGGGATGCCCAGCGGCTCTGGCAGGTTAGCAAATGTCATCATCAGCCTGACTAGCGCCTCGTCGCCTATCACTGTGCGGATTTGCCGCTCCAGAATGGCGCGGTCGATGCGGTAGAAGAATTTTCGCAGGTCCAGCTTGAGGGTGTAGCTGTTGGGAGAGCTGGCCCGCAGTGCGGCCTGGGCGTAATCGGCCGCTTTGTGGGTGCCCTTGCCTGGGCGGCAGGCGTAGCTTTGATCGATAAAGCGGCGCTCAAAAAGTGGCATGATGACGCGATAGATGGCGTGCTGAATGACTACGTCACCGAACCAAGGGGCGCATATTTCGCGCGCCTTTGGCTCGTAAACTTGGAATCGTCTGTATTCTCTGGGGCGGTAGGTGCCCAGCTTGATGCGGGCGCTTAGCTCTGCCAGGGTGGCACCGGCGCGGACGTCGAATGCCAGTACGGCGCGGGTGCGCGTTTTACCCTTGCGTGCGGTTTTCCATGCCGCAATCAAATTTTCTGGCGCTAGAATTTTCGCCATCAGGTTTTTGTGTGTTTTCATTTGTCGCTCGAAGGTGGCGAGGGTGATGGTCGACGGATGGCCGCTACTGAAAACCCGCGCGCTGCTGATTTTGCCTTCTGGCAGGATTAACCACCCCTTTGGCTCCACGCTTTCTCATCTGACTGTGAGGAGGATCCGAGGTCGGGCGAGCCCCAATGTTCGTGTTCCGATTCGACCGAGCGTTGTTCAGGTTGAGCGCGAACACGCCAGCATTGGCGCCGTTGTTCCAGTTGCCGCCGGAGATGGCGAGGAACGAAAAAACATATTGATGGTCAACCGCTGATCTTGTTACTGCCTTGTTAATGCTTGTTCTCTTTTAATCCATCCCCCTATCATTCTGCCGATTTCGTCAACGGCGTTGGATATGATCATCCAGCGCCGCTCGCCGACGTTCGGCGTGGCCGACTTGCCTTTGTGGTGAGCGAAATATCCGAGTTCGTAGGCAAGATACAACAGCATGCGTAGCTGCTCGTGGCACACATCCAGCTGAGTTAGGGTGGTCTTCTTGTGGTAGCGTTTGTGCCCTTCCACCATCAGCCCATAGCACCCGTAAAGGGTGGTGCGCACCTGCTGTGCCAGGCCGTACTTTTCGTGGTGTGGCCAGTGGTTTAGGTAGATATTTAGCTTGGCCGCAAGCTCTACATATTTGCGCACCAACAGCACACCTGATGGGTCCGGCTTTTGTGGGTTCGCCAATTGGTCCTCCTGATATGCCCCGCTCTCGCGGGGCGCAGCAAAGTATCAGTGCTTACAGCACAAAGGCCGGGCGAGCCCCAAGGCTCGTGCCCCGATACGACCGAGCGTAGCTCAGGTCGAGCGCGAACACGCCAGCAGTGGCGCCGTTGAGCCAGTAGCCGCCGGAGAGGGCGAGGCGCTCACCGTAGTTGCGCAGGTAGAGCAGGTCGCCCCCCAGGTTGGCGCCCAGCGGGAAAAGAGAAAGCGCCTTTGCGATAGAGGGCACCACCAGTCCCGCTTTGCTGGTGATTGCCTCGAGTCGTCCTGAGGTGTTGCCTGGGGCGTTTTCATCACTGCCAGCTTCGCCGTTGCGGTTACTGACTGCATCGGAGAGGACCGGGGCGCCGTGGGGGCCGGTGGTGCCTGCTGCGCTGGCGTCGTATTTCAGGGTGCCAGCAGTACCCGGCACCACCAGTTCACCGGTGGCGGCAGAGATGGCACGCCATGCGGATGATGCTTTTGCCTGGCTATTTTTGCTATCTGCTGCGTTGTTGTTAGCCAGCACCTGGATTTCGCCGTCCATCAAGCGCAGGCCACCGCGCCATTCCCACACGTTGCCGCACAGGTCGGCGATACCGTTGGGGTTGTTGTTATGACGCCAACTGGCCGGACCCGAGCCTGTAAGGGTGCGGGCCGATCCTGAGGTATCGCCAGGGCTTTTCTTATCTGCGCGCCGACCCGTTTCGAAGGTGGCATCAGAGCTGCGGCCGTAGGCGGTATTGCCGCGCGGCATAAATCCGTTCTTCCAGCACCAGAGGCTGACGGCGGCCTGTTCCGCGTGGGTCATCAGATGGTGGCCCTGGCCGCAGGCGGCATAGTTCAGCGACTGATCGAAGTCGATGCTGGTCACGCAGTCGACCCCCGGCAGCGACAGCAATTCGCCATCGCGCAGGCAGCCGGCATGCTGGCCGATAAATAGTTCGGATTTTTCAACGCCGTTGACGATAAAGGCTGGGTGAGTTCCGGTGCCCAGTGCCGGGTCGATATCCTGCAGGTTGAAGCGCGGGATGATGTGCATATAGGTCGGCTGACCCTTGGCGGTGTAAAGCACGGTGACGGTGCCGCCGGATGCGGCCTCAACAGCGGCGCGCAAACTGTCTTTTACAAAAATCATGGTTGGCTCCTTACTTTGGCCAGAGGGTCAGGGTGACGGTGTCAGGGTTGAGCGGCAGCGGCTCGAGGGCGACTGGCTTATCTTCGTTCGATTGCTCGCTGGCGGCTGGCCACTGCTGTGGCGGGATCACCACGGTTGCCACGAAGGCGCCCGGGCCTGATGTGCTGATGCCTGCGCCGGTCTGATAGAGGCTGATGGTGGTCTGTTCCTGGCGCTGCTCAGCCTGACAGTCAACCGTCAGCCCGCCGATGGTGATGAGGTTGCCGCTGACGGCGATGTCGTGGTGCGGGCCAGCGCCCAGCAGAAGAATTTGCATGGTCATACTCCGTTATTGGTGAGGCTGTATTTGACGATGACATCGTCGGCGTAGTGGGCCAGCGTCAGGCGGGCGCCATTGCTGGCCCGCTCGCTGACCAGCACATGGTGCGCGGCGGCATCGCCTGAGCTGCTGACTATGTCGATGGCGAGCTGCCAACCCAAATCCCCGACCGGGAACGGGAATGGCCAGAGCACCAGCGCGGTGGTTGGGCTGGCCAACATCAGTGGAAAATCCGGTTCGATGCGTCGCACATCGGTGAGCGTCACGGCGGCCAGATATTGATCCGAACCCGAGTTATTGCCCGCCGGTACGCTGATGCGATAGAGCGGGATTGCGTCTGCCGGGGCATCGCTGCCCAGGTTGGATACATCCAACTCGATGCCGGTGGCGGTGACGCGAGCAAATGCGACGCAGGTGGCTGGCGCGGCGGTGTTGTTGCTTGGCACAGCGGCGCCGTTGATGCGCTGCGGCAGAAAGTAAACCCGACCGTTGGCAAACAGCTCCCCTTCGTCAAAGGTGAGGTTGCGGGTCGCGGTGGTCGATTTGGTGACCGTGCAGCCCCGGCGAGCGCCACGGTTGACGAAGCGAACCTGACCGGTCTGGTTGCGAAACTTCTTGGTTTTCTCAATTTCCGAGAAGGCAAGTGCTGCTTGTTCCATGCCGCGCACAATCTCTTGCCCCATCGCGGCCATCAGCGACTGGTCAGTTGTCTGCTCCAGCCCATCGACGCGCTCCTTGAGCGCATCCTGCCCTTTCTTGAGGTACTTGGTTCGGCTGCCCAGCTGCTTAGCCTGGACGTTGTCAATGCCGTCCGGGCCGCCCATCACTGGGTCGGTAGTTTCGAGTTGATAGATGCCATCAACCCACACGTCGGTTTCTTGCAAGTTTGCCATGATGGCTCCTTAAAAAATGATGGTCCATGACCCGGTGATCGATAGGTCGCTGGTTTTTTCAATCAGCCCGCGAACTTTGCGCGCAAACAGCGTGCCGTCGGCGCAGAGCAGGCCCAGTTCGCGGATGTTGAGCCCGTTGGCTTCGCTCTCGCTCAAGGTGAAGGCAAAGCGCGCTTGCCCTTCTGTGGGGAAGGTGATGGCGCTGACGGCCTTGGTGTATGCCTCGCTTATGGCTTGGTCGTTGGGCGTAGGGCCCACGCCATTGGTGCCAAAGGCGATGCGGTTGATGTTTTTGCCGCTGCCCTGGCCCGCAATCAGGCGCGCCAGCGCGCTTTTGGCTGACGTCATGATCATGTTGTGCTCGGTGATGGTCTGCGGCTGCTGCCCGGCGCGGTGCAGGGTGATGCTCAGCTGGCCGCGCAGGGTGATTTGGTCGTTGATTATCACGGGGTTACCTCGTTGTGAGTGGTCGGCCCGCTGCGAGTGACGCCGGGGTGGTGGCGATGCGCACCCGCGCGCAGCAGCTGGCCGTTGTGGGTGGTGCAGCGGTGGCGCGCCCGGCCATGGCGGCGCAGAGTGCGAGTGAAGGTGAGCGACAGCAGGCCATCATCAGCCACTTGGCTCCCTGCGCCACGGAGCAGGCCGTAGCGGTGATGGGTGCCGGTGCGCAGCGGGGAGACCTGGCAAGTGTCTTGATGGCTGACGCCCATGGTCAGGCTGAGGGCATCCCACTGGTTGGCGCGGGTTTCACCGGTGATGAGGCCACCATTGCGGCGCTGGGTGCCAGCGCGGGCGATAGCACCCTGATGGCGCAAGATGATGGCTTGATCGCGATTGATGGCGCCGTCACGGCGGCGACCCCACGGCAGCACTTCGCCGCTGGTGATGGCGGCCTGTTCGGTGACCCGTTCTACGGTGGTGATACGATCGCTGGTGTCATCGCTAAAGCGCAGGCCGACCAGTTGGCAGCGGGCGGGGGCGGTTTTTTCCAGGATGCGGCGCAAGCGGCGGTTGCCTGCCGCGCTGATGGCGCCGTGGTCGCCCACGTTGACGTTGGCGCGGTACATGGCCCAGCGGCCGCCATACCCATAGTGTTCATGACCGTTGCGCAGTTGCAGGCCGTTGCGCGTGACCGGCGGCAATCCCTCTTCGAGTGTGATGTCTTCATAGCCGGCGTGGCGGATGGCGCGCTCGACGCTGTCGACGGTGCCGCGCAGGCGGTGGATCTGGATGGCATCGGCGCAGGCTTGGCGGCGCTCCTGCTCGGTCACCAGGTTATCCCAGTTATCGACTCCCAATCCCCATGCCAGCGAGCCGAGCAGATCGGCACGGCAGTGCCACGGGTTCCAGCTATGGCGGTGCGGCAGCGGTTGATCCAGCCGCTGTTCTGCCAGTTGGTCGAGGGTGCGCGATAGCTCGGTCGCAGAGGGTGGCAGCAGGTTAGGCATAGGTCACCTCTTCGCGGATGCTACTGACATAGGGGGCCGATTCGCGGTCGGTGGTGATGTCGGCGGTCGGGCTGCGCAGGATGACGTTGCTGATCCCGGCGTTTTTCAGGCTGGCGTAGATGTCTGCGATGGTTATGGTGCCGCCAATGATATTGGCGGTTGCGCAGTAGTCTGCCAGCCGCTGGCGGGCGACGTTCAGGCTGTGTTCGTCGTCAGGTAGACCCGGCAGGATGATTTGATAGTCGATAACCACTGGCACAATGTGCGCCGGGATAACGTTGACGGTGTCGGTTAGCGGGCGGATTGTTTTGTGATTGAGCCTGGCCCGCACGTTGGCCAACAGCGCTGCCGATGGGGTGCCATTACCGGCACGGGCCAGCACGGCGACATTCACGACACCCGCCCCACCGTTGTGGGCGTCGGCATCTTTGATGGCAGCCGGATCGGTGGCGATGGCGTGATAGCGGTATGAATCCTCAGGCCCTGCTGTGGATAGTGCACGCAGAGAGAGGGTGCAACGTGCACGCAACTGGTCATCCGTTTCACCTTCTGCTTTTTCAAGGTCAAAGAAGGCGGCGAGGTTAAGGAGATCATCCCCTTGTGCCCATGCCAGCATGCTGGCTTTCAGGGCGTCGTTGAGGCGGGCGCGCCATATCAGTTCGCGATATGACCAGGCTTGCAGCAGTACTGTCAGCGGTTCGGATTCGAGTTCGAGCGCAGGGGCGAGGTGCGGCCACTGGTTAATCACCCACGCTTTTTGCTCGGCAAAGATGGTTTCGAAGTCGAGTTCTTCCACAGCTTGCGGCGCCGGCAGGGCTGACATATTGATGGTCATGATGGGGTGCCTGTGGTGATTGGGATGCTGGCTGATTCAGGGGCGCCGCCGTCCTTGCGCTGCCAGGTGAGCTCGACGGTGAGGGCGCCATCCATGCCGCCGCTCTGCACATCGATGTTGGTGATGGTGATGCGGGGTTCCCAGTTGATGAGGGCCTGCACGGTGGCGGCCATCAGGCGCAGGCGGGTAGCCTGATGCTGTGGCTGGTCGATGAGGTAAAACAGCTCGCTGCCGTAGTCGCGGCGCATGACGCGGGATCCCACCGGGGTGATGAGGATGTCGCGCACCGACTGGATGATGTGGTCGGTGGCGCTGATGGCGCGGCCGGTGGCTGCATTCATGCCGAGCCAGTTCATTGCGGGCCCCCGGAAGTGCCGCTGCCGGTGCTGACGTTGCCGTGCTTGTGGGTGGTCACCTCGATGCCGCCAATCTTGGCGCTGGGGGCGGTGATCTTGCCGCCCGCCTCGATGGTCGAACCGACCTTGAGGGCCTGGGTGCACTCCACCAGAGGGGTGATCAGCTTGACGGTGACGGAGGCCGCGATATTGGCGGACTTGATGCCGGTGGCGTTGAGCGCGCCGGTGGTCGGGTTGTATTCGATGACGGCGCCATCGCTGTATTCGGTGCGGTCGAGATCCGGGTTGTCATCGTCCGCCAAGGGCTCTGGGAAGGCAGCGCAATTGATGGGGCCGACGATGTAGGCATTACGCAAATCGCCGCTGACCGAGAGCATCAGCACCTGTTCGCCAATGGAGAGGCGATGGCGGGTGCGATTCTTCCCGGCCCGCGCAGTTGCGTAGGGCCGCCAGTTGGTGATGAGGTCGCCGGTTTTGACGCGACATTCGCCGGATCGCACGGCGGTCACGGTGCCGATGCGGATCAGGTTGTCGATCAGGCGTTGGAGTTCAGTCGGGGTCGGTTGCATGGGGCCATTGTTTTGGGCAATGGCCGGGAAGGCGAGGGGCGGCCAGTGTGTACGGCGCTGGCACACTGGCGGCGGTGGTTATAGTCCTTTGGTGAGGTGGGCGAGCAGGGTGGTTTCTAGCTGGTCACGCTCTTTTTCTGTGATGCCGAGCAGTTCCCGCGCCGGGTATGAGATCTCACGGCCCTTGATGCGGTCTTTGAGGCCATATTGGTGAATGGTGGCGAGGCGGTTGGCAGTGCCGACAAACTCGACCACGGCTTGATGTTCATTGGCGCGGGCCTTGAGCCAAGCTGGGTTGCTTATCTTGAAGAACATCTTGCGGCGCAGGCGCCCCCGGTTTTTTTTCAGCTTGGGCTGAGGCTTGCGCGGGGCCATAGGGCTGCCATCTGGCTGGAGGTTGGCGCGGATCCGCTGGGCCTGGCTGGCGCGCAAGGTGCGGGCCATTTCGCCCGCCAACTGACGGCGGGCGGCGGGCTCCATGCTGGCCAGTAAGCCATCGGCCCAACTGGTCAGGCGGCTCAGTTCGTCGGTGGCCATGGCTGATATTCCCCGTTGATGAACAATTCCCAGGTGATGCCGTCATAAGGGTCTTCCGGCGGCTCTGGCAGGTGCTCCCAGCCTATCCCCTGTTCGTTTTGCCACACTCTGACTCGCTCGGTCAGCTTGACGGTGATGATGAGATCCATCAGGTCGTTGGCGAGGTATTCCGCCTCGAAGGTGATGCCCTCCTTGCGCTGCTCGTCGTTGGTCATCAGCTCGGGCTGGTGTTGGCGCAGCCAGGCCAGCAGCGGCACCATGATCTGATCCGGGTGGCCGGCAAAGTCCTCAATGCCAATGGTGAGTGGGTATTGCCACTCGAACGAGAGCGAGCGGGCGCCGGTGCTTTCGACATTGCCCGGGGCGATGAAGATGTGCAGCTTGTCCGGGTTGGTCTTGAGGTGGGGCACGCAGCGGGTCAGCACCTCACGGATCTGTTTTGGCTTTTCCATGTTCCCTCCCGTTCAGGTGCCGTTGCTGGCAGGCGATAAAGCTGTCTACCTGGGCGGCGCAGGTGGCCCAGGCGGCCTCGGTCTGGGTCAGCTGATCCATGAGGTCGCCGTTATTGACCGGGCTGGCGGCCGGCAGTTGGCAGGGAGTCAGCCCCTGACAGGTGAGCCTGATAATCTGCGGCGCCGGTGATGGTGGGGCGCTTGAGCAACCTGATAACAGGATCAGGCAGAGGGCGATCAGCCCACTCCTTGAGTTCAGCATTTTCACGTTTGAGCCTCTTGATGGTGTCGGCCCGGTTGGCGGCCGTGATGGTCAGATCGCCAAGCTGGCGTTGCAGCGTGGCGGCGGCGGTTGCCTGGATATCCAGTTCGGTGTTCAGGGTATTGATCGCGGTGTCTTTGCCCTGTTCCCGCTGCGCGGCCCCTTTGGCCTTGTCATCTGCGGCCTTGAGGTCACTTTGCAGGGTGGTGACCTGGCCCTTGGCGGTTGCCGCCGAGGTGGCAGACCAGCCCCAGCCGCCCAGGGCGACGGCCAAGGCGATCAGCAACCAGGTGAGGGGGGAGCGCAGCAGGCTACGCCACATCAGCCACCTCCTTCACCGGATAGACCTTGGCAAAGTGGTCGTATGCCTTGGCCAGTTTGGTGTCGTAGTCGTTGTCTTTGTAGGCAGGGCCGTTGTAGCGGCGGGCGAAGTCAGCCCACTTGCGACCCTGCAGGGCCTTGTGCATGGCGGGATCTTGCTGGATGAAGCGGCACAGGGCGGTGAGGTGTTCGACCTCGCTGCGCTGCATGGCGGCCTGCCAGTCGCTGGCCGAGGCAAAGCCCAGCGCCTGCCAGTGGAAGCCCATGATCTGGAACATCCCCCAACTGGCCGACTCGATGGCGGCATCCCGGTGCAGGCTGATGGCGAGTTGCAGCCGCTCCCACTCGGCCGCCCCGCCCGCATAGCCGCCGCGCTTGGGGTTGACCAGGTTGGGGTAATGGGCGGCCATCTGGTCGGCAGTGCCCTTGCCCAGGTGCTGGGTGAGCTGCTTGTAGAACACATGCCGCTCGAACAGCACCACCGGGCGCATGTCGGTGGTGAACCCCTCGCCGATGCTCTCGACCTGGGCGACGGTGGCCATGGTGGCCAGCGGCAGGCCCAGCAGGTCAGCGCCAGCCTGCATGTCGCCGATGCGCAACTGGTTGCCCCGCTCGCTGCCGAGCAGGGCGGCCATGGTGCGGGGGCCAGCCTGGCCGATGGCGGTGATCATGTAGTCCCGCTGAAAGGCGAGCAGGGCGCGCTCGGTGGCATCGCCAAACCAGCCATCCGGATCGAGCGGATAACCGGCTTTGGCCAGGCGACGCTGCAGGTCGGCGACGGCGGCGCCGGTATCCCCTTTTTTCAGGCTCATGGTTGAAACCTCCCGTTCAGGTGGCTGGCGGTGGTCGGTTGCTGACGACGGCGCGGCAGTAGGCGCATGACGGATCCGCGGGAGCCGATCAGGGCGGTGAGTACGACAGAGGCCAACAGGACGGCGGCGGGGTCAGGAGCGGGCAGTGCCCCGATCAGGGCACGCATGGGCACGGAACCGGCGGCGAAGGTGAGCAGCCAGGCCAGCACGGCAGGGAGGGGGCGATAGTCGCCCCCGTTGCGGTTGAAGGTGGCGATACGCAGCGCGATGGCGGCGCAGATCATGGCGTAGAGGATGGTCAGCATGTCAGCCCCCTTTGCGGAGTTTGAGCAGGTCTTCCGGCGTTTTGCGCAGGATCCACTGCAACAGGTGGACGGCCAGCGCCGAGGCGAGCATTGCGCCGACAGCCCTGGGGACCTCGACGCTGAGTGGCAGTACGCTGGCCAGCATGGCGGCAACCAGCGGCGCCGCCAGTGCCCCCGCCACGAAGGCGGCAACGAACAGGCCCGCTTTGCGCAGGTTGCCCAGCTCGGCGGTGGTGGCGATGAACACCAGCGCCCCGGCGAATGCACCGAGCAGGACGCCGGGGTCCACGCCCGGGAAGAGGGACAGCAACGCCAAGGCGCTCAGGGTGCTGGTTGCTGCACTGGATGAAATGGGTTCTGGCATCGTGCTCTCCTGTTTTTATCGTTTGCTGCCGTAGTGGCGAGCGGTTTGGAATTCGTAGATGGTCTGGCACTCGGCGCAGCGTTCGCAGCCCCGCTGTGCTTCGCGGCGCGCCTGCGGGATTGGGTCTTCGCAGTCGATGCAGTAGTGCGGGCCGGTGCCACTGATGCGGGCGGCGTGGATGCGGGCAGCGAGTTGCTGCTCGCTGATGTCGGCCAGTCGTTCGAGTTCGTCGTCGAGGCGGCTCATGGTCAGTCCCATAGCTGGATCAGCGGCTGCTCGGCCTGGGTGGGGGCCGCTGGCATTGTGATGAGGGTTCCGGGCGGGAGGATGGGGCCGAGCGCGGCCAAACCGGGGTTGAGTGCGAGCACCTGCTCGGTGATGCCTGCGGTGTAGCCGTAGTGCCGGAACAGGATGAGGTCGAGGGTGTCACCCTGTTGGCTGCGCAGCTCCATCAGATGAGCGCCACGGTGATGTGGGTGGTACCGAGGATGTCGCGAATGGCAAAGCGGGCGTCGCGGTAGAGGTCGTCAGAGCTGATGATTTTGGCATCGGCCCCTTTGACGCCATCACCGGTGGCGCTGTAGTCGGTGTAACGCTCCAGCAGGTTGGCGCGGGTCATGGCATAGACGGCGCGTCGGTAGCTGTGCAGGTACGCCGATTCGCCATTGATGACCTCGCCCGGTACGGCGGCCAGGGTGGCGACCCCTTCTGCCTCACGGGCGCGGCGCCAGTCAGCCAGATCCCGGTTGACGCTGGTGATGGCGTCGATCACGGCATGCTTGAGGCGGGCCGTGGTGACGGTGCCATCGAGCCGGACGGTGTCGCGCAGGTCTGCCAGTGATATTGCTGGCCAGAATGGATCGCTGGTGACTTGCCCTTCATCCGGTGCGGTCGGTGCGGTGGCGATGAATCCGGTGCTCATGGTGCTCCTGGTTCTGGTGGTAGCCCGTTTGTTGGGCGGTGGTCGGGCCGTCTGGTATGCCGTTGGCATTCGTCAGGCCCGAGCCGCCCAGGGTGCGGGGTTCGCTCGGTTAGCTGGCCTCGCCGGGGGCGGGGCCTTGCTGTTCGGTGGCGTGCTCTTGGCAGGCCTCGGCATTGGCCGGTGCCGTAACAGAGGCGGCGCTTACGTCGCTGGCGACTGGCAGCTCTGCGGCTTTTTGCTTCTTGATTTCCCGCTCCAGCACTTCGAGCTCTTTCTTGATGCCCACCTTGTCGTGCAGTTCGATGGCGCGTTGATAGTGCTCGGCGGCTTGCTCCTTGAAGCCTTCGGCCAGTGCTGCGCGGCCCACGGCCTTGTGCAACTTGGCGCGCACCTGGTCGAAGATGTCGCAGTCGGTCAGCAGCTCGAGGTAAGCGCACAGCAGGCCATAACTGGGGCCCGCGCCTGCTTCTTGCAGCTTGATGGCGGTGTCGGCGACCTCTTCGGCGATCAGGGTGGCGGCGGTGCGCTCGTAGCGGTCCGGGGTGCTTAGGCCATGGCGGATCACGTAGTCAGCCATGTTGAAGCCCCCTTCGAGATCGCCGGTGTCGAGGGTCCAGAGCATGACGGTGACCAGGACGTCATCTTGTCCGCCCCGGTCGGCGGCCAGCAGGCCATCAATCCACGGCTTGTAGACAGGCAGCATGGTGCGCTTGGCGTCGATCTTGCGCTCGATGCTCTGGATGCCCTTGAGGGTGCGGCGGTGTTCGGCCAGCTGCATCAGCTGCAGCTCGTAGGCGTTGGCGCGCATCTGGTCGAATTGGGGATTGGCCGCCCCTTGCAGGGCGGCCAGTACTCTTTCGCGGTGGCGACGGGCGGGTGTCATGCTATCCCCTTACGGCCGAGGCCCGATGACGATGTTTTCGACCAGGCCGGCGCAGTCGTAGTCTTCCACCACGTAGGCGTCGTTGGAGCTTTCGTAGTTGACGATGCGGTTGCGCTTGGGCTCTTCCTCGATATGGCGGCGGCGGGCGCCCTCTTGCCAATAGATGGAGAGGTTGCTGAGCTTGGTGATCAGCAGGGCGTCTTCCGGGAAGAAGGGGACACGCACGGCCTTGAGGCCGCCGATCTGCTTCTGGCTGACAAGCACTTGGGCGGCCAGTTTGTTCTGGTTGTCACCCGCATCGTTGATGATGGGGAAGTATTTGTCGGAGAGCATTTTGCGGCCGCAGATGACCACCAGTTCGGTGTCGTCCTGATGCCACGGCTGGATCAGCTCGCTCACGGCGTCGAACACCAGTGCGTCGAGATCCTTATAGTCGCCGGCGGCGGGGTCGATGTAGATCTTGCCGCTGCCCTGCACGCCCTCTTGCATGACCTGCGCCGGTGCATCCTGGCGGATGTGCTCCAGCCAGCCGACGTTCACATCTTGCAACAGCGGATTGGCGTTGCGGTCTGTGTCTTTGGCGGCGCTGGTACCGTTCCAGCCGATCATGATGCGATCCAGCCCCTGGCGAGTGATGATGGCGTCACGGACACGGGTCTGGAAATCGGGGAACTTGGCCCAGGCGTCGAGCTTGGCATACCCGATCAGGGTGTCGTAGTTGGTCTGGGCGCACTCGTAGTCGTGGGCGTACAACGAGGTCGGATCGTTGGGCTGGCGGTCTTTGGTGGCGGTGTCGGTGCGGCCGGCGATGGTGCTGCTGATACCGATGCCGACCTTCTGCCCTTTGAGTTCATCCACCGGCACCATGTTGATCATGGAGAGGAAGGCGACGGACTCCTGCATCTTGGTTTCCAGGGTCTGCTGGACGCTGGGCTGCACGTTGAACTGCACCATGGCGCTGGTGATGGCGTTGAGTTTGGCCACCTGGCCGGTGAACTCGTTGAACTTCTGGCGGGTTTCGTTACGCATTGGGCATGGTCCTTAGCAGTCGGTTTGAATGGTGGTGCCATCGCCACCGGTGGCGGGATCGCGCTTGTGGCTGAGCGCTTCCTGGCCTTCCAGGTTGGCGGTGAGGTCTGCCAGTGCCTTGGCGGTGTCTTCCAGCTTGCTGGTCAGCTCGGTGATGGTCTGGGCCTGCTCGGTGAACTTCTTCTGCATGCCGGCATCGAGGGTGGTGACCTCTTTCGCGACGGTCTCGACGGCCTGGTGTACATCGCTGAAATCGGCGGTGGATTGCTTCTTGTGGGTGGAGAACAGCGCGGTGACCCGTTCCAGCAAACCAGGGCCTTTTTCACCTTCCTCCTCGAGTTCGATGACAGTTTCCAAGGCTTCGGTGAACAGGCATTCCGGATGGTATTTGCGGTAGGCCAGCGGATTGACCGTGGCCTTGCTGCAGAACTGCAGCATTTCAGTGCCGAGGCTGGCCGGGCTGTCGGTGACGGCCAGCCCCATCATGTAGGCACCCTTTTCGTTCAGGTTGGGGTGGATCTCGACCGAGGTGTACACCTTCTGGCGCTTCTTGTTCAGTTCGATCAACTCCGGGGTCGGGTCAATCTGCACGAACAGGGCCAGGCGTTTCTCGCCCTCGATGGTGACCTCTTCTGTCTTGGCGGCGGTGATGTCGCCGTACATCTTGAACAGGCCGTTGGGGTCAATCCCCCGGATGTGCTCCATATTGACCCGGGCGCCGTAGGTGGACTGGTTGTAGCGCTGGGCCATTTGCTCAAGCCATTCGCGGGTGATGGCGCGGCCATCGGTCGTGCCCCCTTCTACGGCAACACGGAAAAATTTGGACTTTGCCATGGGTTGGGATCCCTTTGGTGATTGGGTGGTGATGTCGCGGTTATGGTCTGGGTGACAGGTGGGATCGTGCAATCGGCGGCCAGTGTGTACGGCGCTGGCACACTGGCGCGGGGACGTTTTGAGCGGTAGCGACTGGGTAGACTGGCGCCATGACAGCACCCTTACTCTTCCCCCATATCGAACCCCGCAGGCAGGCCATGCACCTGTACTTTCAGGGGTACAAGATCCGAGCCATTGCGGAGCTGCTGGCGACCCCCGAGGGGACGGTCGCCACCTGGAAATCCCGCGATGGTTGGGATGACATCAAACCCATTGACCGGGTCGACTTCGCCATCGAGGCACGGATGTGCCAGCTGATCGCCAAGGAGGTGAAAACCGGCGGCGACTTCAAGGAGATTGACCTGCTGGGCAGGCAGTTGGAGCGCATCGCCCGGGTCAACAAATACAGCAAGGGCGGCAACGAGGCCGACCTCAACCCCAAGGTGGCGAACCGTAACAAGGGGCCGAAGAAGGCACCCGAGCGCAATGTGGTGGAGCCCGAACAGCAAGAGCGGCTGATCGAGCGCTTCGAGTCCACCATGTTTGGCTACCAGCGCACCTGGTACGAGGCTGGCAACCAGCACAGGATCCGCAATCTGCTCAAGTCGCGCCAGATTGGGGCGACCTACTTCTTTGCCTTCGAGGCCTTCATCGATGCCCTGGTCACCGGGCGCAACCAGATTTTCCTGTCGGCCAGCAAGGCGCAGGCCCATGTGTTCAAGCAGTACATCATCCAGTTTGCCAAGGAGGAGGGGGTGGAGCTCAAGGGCGACCCCATGGTGCTACCGAACGGAGCGCACCTCTACTTCCTCGGCACCAACGCCCGCACCGCCCAGAGCTACCACGGCAACATCTACATGGATGAGTACTTCTGGATCCATGGCTTCCTGGAGTTCCGCAAGGTGGCTTCCGGCATGGCGATGCACAAGAAGTGGCGCCAGACCTACATTTCCACCCCATCCAGCCTTTCCCATCCCGCCTATGCGTTCTGGTCCGGCGCCAACTTCAACCGTGGCAAGGCGAAGGCAGACCGGGTCGAGATTGACCTGAGCCACGCCAATCTTGCCAGCGGTAAGCTGTGCGCCGATGGTCAGTGGCGGCAGATTGTCACGGTCGAAGATGCGGTGCGCGGTGGCTGCGACCTGTTCGACCTGGATCAGCTGCGCAGCGAGTACTCCGAGGAGGAATACCTCAACCTGCTGATGTGCATCTTCATGGATGACACCTCGAGCGTGTTCCCGCTCGTCACCCTGCAGCGCTGCATGGTCGACAGCTGGGAACTGTGGGACGACTACAAGCCCTTTGCCCTGCGTCCGCTGGGTAGCCGGCCGGTGTGGATCGGCTATGACCCGGCCAAGGGTGGGCAGGGGGATAGCGCGGGTTGCGCCGTGCTGGCTCCGCCGGCGGTGCCCGGCGGCAAGTTCCGGGTGCTGGAGCGCCACCGCTGGAGCGGGATGGACTTCGACGCCCAGGCGCGAGCCATCAAGGCCATGTGCGAGCGCTACAACGTGTGCTACATCGGCATCGATACGACCGGGATCGGGGAGGGGGTCTACCAGCTGGTGAAGCAGTTCTACCCGGCGGCGACCCCTATCCAGTACAACCCGAGCGTGAAAATCCAGATGGTGATGAAGGCGCAGGATGTGATGAACAAGGGGCGGCTGGAGTTTGACAGCGGTTGGACCGACCTCGCCCAGGCGTTCATGAGCATCCGCCGCGCCGTGACCGCGGGCGGCAAGCTGCCGACCTTTGAGGCCAGCCGGTCAGAGGAAACCAGCCACGCCGATATTGCCTGGGCCACGATGCAGGCCCTGTTACATGAACCGCTGGCAGGTGCCACCGGTGCCAATACCAGCATGATGGAGATTTTCGCATGAGAAAGCGCCGCCCACAGCGCCATACCTCGCCGGTGACGGCGACCCAGAAACCCGGCGCGGCCATCGAGGCGTTCAGTTTTGGCGAGCCGGTGCCCGTCTTATCGCAACGGGAGGTGTTCGACTACCTGGAGGCCATGCACAACGGCCGCTGGTACGAGCCGCCCCTTTCCCTCAATGGCTTGTCGCGGGTCTATCGGGCCGGGGTACACCATGCCTCTGCCATTCAGGTTAAGCGCAATATCCTGCGCTCCTGCTTCATCCCGCATCCGAAACTGAGCCTGGCCGCCTTCACCGGGTTGGCGCTGGACTATCTGATCTTCGGCAACGGCTATCTGCAGGCGGTGCAGAACCGACTCGGCGGGGTGCTGCGCTATGACCACCTGCGGGCCAAGTACACCCGGCGCGCCCTGGACTTGGACACCTATTGGTGGATTGCCCAGCCCGGCCAGGAGCAGGCGCTGCCGGCCGGGCGGGTTGGCCATGTGATGGAGAGCGACATCAACCAGGAGATCTACGGCATCCCCGACTATGTCGGCGGGCTAAACTCTACCCTGCTCAACGAGTCGGCCACCCTGTTCCGCCGCAAGTATTACGAGAATGGATCCCACGCTGGGTTCATCATGCACATCACCGACGCGGTGCAGAACGAGGGCGACATTGCGGCCCTGCGTGAGGCGCTGCGCCAGAGCAAGGGGCCCGGCAACTTCCGCAACCTCTTGCTCTACACCCCGAACGGCAGCAAGGACGGGGTGAAGCTGATCCCGGTGGCCGAGGTGGCGGCCAAGGATGATTTTCTCTCCATCAAGAACGTCAGCCGCGACGACCAGTTGGCCACCCACCGGGTACCGCCCCAGCTGATGGGAGTGATGCCGAACAGCACGGGCGGGTTCGGCGATGTGACCAAGGCCGCCCAGGTGTTCGACATCAACGAGATCGACAGCATCAAGGCCAGCCTGCTGGCGCTCAATGACTGGGCAGGGGAGGAGGTGATCCGGTTCAACCCCTACAAGCTGGCCGCCGGCATCGAGCAGGCCAGCCATGGCGACCTGCCGCGCTGACCTTTCCGATCGCATCCCGACACCCCGCCACCTGGCGGGGTTTTCTTTTGCCGGCGCATGGCATCGGTCGGCCTCCATCTGGTTCACCTGGACGATCCCCCGCCTAGGCTCGCCAGCGGCCCGCTACGCGATCGCCCTTCAAACCCACTCAGCACCGCGCCCAAATCCGGCTGGCTCTCCCTGCGTTCACCGGTGAGCCATGGCGGCCTGTTACGACCCCCTGCGCAGCGCTGGCGCGCAATCGGGACCCCGCCTCGCCTGCCCGCTTTATGTGTGAAAAATCATGCAGGTGAACGACTGGGGGCGGGGAGCGGCTCCCCGCGCCAGCGTTGGCCGCGCGGTGGATAACGGATCCTTTTTGCGATCCTTCACTTTCCGTCAGATCCTTTCATTCTCGCGCTCTCCAACATCAGCTTGCTCTCCCGGTCACAAAATCCAGACGAAAAAATGTGTCCGGTCACAATGTGGTAAACGTGACCTGACACAATCCCCTATTTCTGCCACTACAGGGCGATCACTTTGTCGCCCTGGGTGTGCCAGCACTCTGCCTCTCCCTTGAAGGTTCCTCCGCAGCCTTCCGGCAATGCGCAGTCGCAGTTCGGGCAAATCTGCTGTTTCAGCTCGGCTTCCTGTTCCAGCCAGCGTTCCCAGTCACGACGCAGCAGGGTGCTGATGTATTCGTCGGCGCTGTAGGGTTGACCGGATCCGGCTCTAGCCCGGCGCAGGGTCTCCAGTTGCTCGCGTTCGTGAGTGGAGAGCGCCACTTCCACCCGCTTGATGCCTAGAGCGGCCTGTCTCGCACGCTGGGCCTGCTTTCGCTCCGTAGCCTCCTTTGGTTTGCTCATACCGACCCCCTTCTGGCAAATGCACCCTGCCGCGCCCGGGTGTCCTTCCATACCTGCTTGGCGGTGGGGCCAGTGGGTAGCACCCGCTTGGCCTTCACCGGTGGGGTGAGGGTGTCGACCTCGCCCAGGTAGAACGGGAACCAGGTATCCTCGAACCGGATGACCCGCTCCATGCGGTCGAGCAGCAGATCGCAGAGATGGCGGTCAGTGGCCGGCATGTTGTCGAGCGTGCTGGTGATGGCGGCACGACCCGCCGATCCCGGCGGGTGTTGATGGAGGATGGGCCAGAGCCGCTGGCAGAGCGGCAGCAGGCGCTCGACGTCGGCGCGGTTGATGATGTCAGTCATACCGCATGCTCCTTCATCCCGAACACCACATAGCCCGGCTGCTGGGCATAGTCGGTGACGAAGGTGATCTGGCGTTTGGCGCTGCGGCCGGTGTAGCGTTCGCCGTCCCACTCGTTGAGGGTGACGGTATCGCCCTCTTGAAAGCCGCGGTCAGAGTTGTCGCGGATCTCGAACGGCTTGGCGCCGTCCAGTACCGGCTGGAAGTAGCGCGGCAGGATTTTCAGTTCGTGGTGCATGCGGCCTCCTCGCCTTCCTTACTGGCTATCTCAAAATCCCGAAAATTCTCGCTGCCGGTTTCGTTGTGTGCCAAGTTGCCGACGCGGTTGGTGTGAAACATCCCCATCGGCAGAAACGTTCTGGGGAAACGACCATGCCACTTTCCGTATTCAGTTGGCTTGCCAGATGCGAAGCTGGTCGGGCCGCATGCGCTACAAAGCTTCAATCCTTTTCGTTCTGGTGCATACGACCAGTCATAAAAACGCTCCATTCCATTGACGAATCCCTGGCTTGATAGTGCGGTGTTCTCGCAGCAACCGCAGTGCTCACATTGAAATAGGCTCATGCTTTCGGCCCCTCGTACTTGTTCCGCATCCGCTTGGCTATCTGCTCCAGGTCTTCGGCCATGTACCACATGCTGTTGTTGTCCTTGCGAGATACGGCCTTGCTGCGATGAACGTTCCGGCCGATCAGGATTTTGGCGGCCAGCAGTACCAGCCATGCCTCAACATGGCGACGAATCCAGTCTTTCATTTCGTGGAGCATGCAGCCTCCATCTCCATCTGATTCATTGCCTCGGCCCAGCCGCCCGGGATCCCGTTGCTGATGGCTACCACGTCCAGAGCTCTGGATAGCTTCAATTCCTTACCTTTCGCCTTCTCTTCCTTCACCAGCTTTTTGGCTTTCTTGCGGCAAAATTCAACCGTATTGCCCGACGGGAATTTCAGATGGTCGTTGTCGTGCTTCATGTGTCCTCCATCTCAAGCAGGCGTAATTATTGGCTTCGATTGCATCTGATATATTTATCGTGCTTATGTCTGCTGCTCTTTCGTCAAATCCTCAATTTGCGCTCCCCGTATTGGGGGAGCGCAACACAAGCCTGTCATGGGCGATTGCCACAGTGACGATACTTATCACTCTTCCAGCGCCCTGAGCGTGGCATCCGCTTGGCCGACAGCAAACATCGCAACATCATTTTGCGTCATGTCATCCCAATTCGGGTTGTTCATCAGGGCTGCACTGAAGTGCATCGCCATCATTTCGCGTTTTGTCATGCCAACTGTCATACCACTTGAGACCAAATTTGATCCTCGGCCATCGGTCAGCGAAAAGACATCTATTGGCTGCCCATCAGACCCAGATACAGGCATGGCCGGCATATCAGCGTTTTTCATCATTACTCTCCTTTTTGGTTTTGATTTGAAGCCAGCGCCTGATAGATAGCGCTGACATAGCGGGCCTGATGCTTGGCATCGTCCAGCGCTCGGTGGGCAACCCCCTCGAATGGCATGTCTTTTTTCGGGTCAAAGCCCAGCAGGTCACGCCCCATATCAACAACGGTGCGCACATCCCTATCCTGGAATCCGTTCCAGTAGCCAATGAAGTGCACTTTTCTTACCGCTTCATAGGCGTTGGCCATGATGGTGCAGTCAAACCCAGCACCGTTACCCCACACATAGGGTCGTTTGCCTTCTTGCCCGTTGGCCATCAGCCACTCCTGAAACTTTTGCAGTGCCTGGAGAAGTGCCATCCGCTTTTCGCCATCTACGTCATAGGCAATGGCTGCGCGCGCTTCATCACTCTGCCCCAGCCACCACAACACGGTGTCAGGGTCCATCTCACCGAATCTGGCACTATCACTCAGGTGGATATGCGCTTCGAATTCGGCACCCAGTTCACCGGTCATCGGGTCAAAGAACACGGCTCCGATGGTGACGATGGCCGCTCGCGGGCCTTTGCCCATGGTTTCCAGATCCAGCATTACGTTTTTCATCTTCATTCCCCTCATTCCACGCCCAGGCGCGCCCGCGCCTTGGCAATCTCCGCCTGATGGCGGTCGTTGTCGGCTTGCATGCTCGCGACGCGGGCCTGCTCCTGTTCGGTGGGCTGGTAACTGGCCCTGTCCTCTTCGTCATCCAGCAGGCGGGTGAAGATGGCTATCGCCTCTTCGGCCTGCGCCAGCGGCAGAGCGGCCAGCCATTCCGTGACGTTGCCGCCGGAGTGCATCAGCTCGCGGGCCTGCTGTTTCAGCTTGTCGCTGCTGGCGGCCCGGTTGCTGGCCTGCTCTGCCTCGACCTCGGCGGTCAGCTGGTCAGCCACGGCATCGCCAGCCCCCGGCCAGTTGCGGGTCACAATCAGCCGATCGCCGACCAGTCGCACATATTGGCCGTCGGCGTGGATGATGCTGCCGTGCAGCAGCAGGGCGGCGTTGCTTTCATCAAGACCCATTCGGCCCAGCTCTTTAGCCAGAGCGGATCCTTTCACCCCTGATTTGGATCCTTCCGTACAGTTATTGACAGAACTCCGAGGGGGGCGGCTGCCGCCGCCTGAGGGCAACTCGCTGCGCTCGCCCACTGCAAGCTCGCGCTGCTCGCCCACTGCAAGCTCGCGCTGCTCGCCCAAACCCGACCCGGTGACGCCCTTGCGCACTATCTGCCAGCCCTCGGTGCGGGTGATGGCGGTGGTCATACCGATGTCGGTGATCACCCCCATCAGGCGCAGCACATCCTCGCCATACTTGTTGGCGGCTTCATCGAGGCGCTTGGAGAGCTTGATCAGATGGTCTTTACGCGGGGTATCAATGCCGCCCATGACCTCGATAAAGCGGCCCCACATTTTGTTGTCCGCTGCATAGCGGGCTGCTTCCAAGATGCAATCCCACTCGATCACCTCGTCACCCAGTCGGCGCAACTCGCGCCACACGCTCACAGCCGGGCCGCCTATCTGCTGAAACTGGCGTATACGCCAACAGCTCGCCCAGGCCGCGACCGCGATGGTGGTGTGGTCGACCGGGGCCTCTGCCTCGTAGTCCATCCCGACCTTGTGGCCGTCGATGTTCTTGGCGATGTATTTGGCGATATACCCGGTGGCGCTGCCCTTGGTCGGGTCGATCTCCTTCCAGTTCACCCGTGGGTTGATGGCCTTGACCACCGCCGGGCTGTTCACATCGAGCAGCCACTTGATGCGCGGCATCTTGTTGCGGACTTTCAGCTCGGCCAGCGCATCGAGCTGGTCGCCGTTGGGCATCTTGAGCTCGGCCCGTTCGGCGGCGGTGAAGTGGTAGGCGAGCAGGGTCAGAAAGTCGCGTTGGTGCTCGGGGTTGATAAACAGCAGGCAATGCCAGTGCGGGGTGCCGTCGTGGTGCGGCTCCACCACCCGAAAACCGAAGGCCATGATCCCCTCGCGGGCCAAGGCGGCCCGAAAGCGGGCCCACTGTTTGCACAGCAGGCGGTTGGTCTCGGTCGGGCAGGCGCCGTTGAACTTCTCGTTCTGGTAGGTCTTCGCCTTGTCTTTGCTGCCCTGGCGCCAGGCGTGATAGCTGGAGGGGGCGGTCAGGGTAAGGAACAGGCCCAGCTTGCCCTGCTCCTGTGCCATGTCTTCAAAGCCCCGCATACGCACCATCAGCTCATGACGGCGGATCTCGGGGTTGGCGACCGAGCCCATCACCGCATCGACCAGGTCAATCTCTTGCCCCAGCTCTTCGTTGACGGCGCTCATGCCAGCCATCCAGGCTTGCTGGGCTGCTTTACGCTGGGTGAACTCACGCACTGCGTGCGCACTGGCGTAGGGGCTGACCCCCTTGCGCACCTGGCCGGTGAGGATGGCGATCAGCTCGCAGTAGATGGCCCAGGCGCGGTTGATCTTGCGCAGCCACCACGACTCGTCGAGCAGGCGCACCAGCAGGCTGGCGGCGGCCCCTTCGAACTTATCCACCTCGTCGTTCAGGTCGTCCCGCTCTTCCTGACTCAGTGGGCGGCCCAGCAGACGCTCGACCTTGGTGCGCGGGTGGATCGGTAGGGGCGGGCAGAAGTGCCACGCCTTGGCCTGGGCCCCGATATCGGCCAGCAGCTCGGCAGCGGTGCGCTCGTTGCCGGCCCGCGCCAGCAGCTGTTGGCAGCGACGTGCCCACTCGGCGGCAACCAGCTCGCGGCGCACATCGTTGCGAAGATCAATTACCGGTACCGGGAACCGGCTCTGTGCGGCGGCGCAGGCGTCGACCATGCGGCGCAGCCAGATGTTGGCGGTCTTGGGATTGGCCGGGTAGCGGCGCAGGAAGGTCGCGGCCAGCGGCTTGGCAACGTGCCACTCGATGCGGGCAAGTTGCTCGGCCGCCCCGGCCATGTTGATGGCGTGGTGCCCGACCAGGTAGTGCTGGGGAAGCTGGATCCCGTGCAGGTTGGTGATGGCGTCCATCATTTGCACACCCCACACTTTTCGGTCACATACTCGTTGGGTTGCAGGTAGCGGCCGCAGGTGGAGCAGGTCGGTACCATGTCGAGGGTGGCGAGCCGATCAGACCAGCAGGTGGCCTCGCAGAAAAACAGGCTGGTGAGCCGGTTGCCGACCAGGATGACCGGGCGCACATGGCCGAACTCGCCGCAGCAACTGCAGCGCATTGAGGGGCGGGCGTTGGCCGGGACGGTCTTCACCACGGTTTCACTGGCGGCGCGGGCCAGCGGCCAGCAGGTTTCGACGCAATAGGGGTAAGAGCGGCGACCGTGTCGGCCCGCAACCGGCAGACAAACCGCCATCTGGCGGCACTTGGTGCAGGGCTCAAGCGTCACGATATGGCTGTTTGCAGGGCGCGCGATGCCCAAAGCCGGGGCAAGCCCGGCTGGTTTTTGGTGAGTCATTAGATGGCGCCTCCGTTGTATGACTGGCGCAGACGGGCGGCAGATTGGCGTTCGCAACGGCGGGCAGCGCGCACCATGACCAGCAGGGTTTTGATATATCGGTGGGGGCGGCAGGGACGGCGACGGGCATCCAGTAATTCGAGTTGGTATTCCCGGCGGCGCGCCGCGTCGCTCAACATGGCATCAAGCCAGAAGTCGTGGATCATTTGATGGTCTCCCCCAGTCCGTGGAGTGGCTCGCACTCGGCCCACCACTCGGCGATCTCTTTGGCCAGTGCGACTTCACCGCCACCCAGCGCCAGCCAATACACGGCGCGGATGGCGCCCAGGGCCAGCAACTCCTGGGCGATGTTGCGGTTTCGGCGGGCATCACTGCCCGAGGTGCTGAACTCCTCTTGCGCTGCCTCCCAGTGCTTGGTCAGTGGGCTGACCGGTGCCGGCGGCTGCATGTGGGCCGGGCCAGATTCGGCGCCGCCCAGCTCGTCGATCGGCGGCTCCAGTTCGAACATGTCATCAGTCACAGGGCACCCCCTTCCATGTCGCTGAAATCCGGCTCGTCGATGGCGACATAGCCTGCCTCGATACGGATGGAGATCCCCAGTTCACCGCAGCAGCAGAGCGGGGCGGTCGGCACCAGGCGCGCTTCGTTCTCGGCTATCCACTGCTTCAAGCAGGCGAGGGTCATGATGGTGTTGCTCATGCCGGATACTCCTCATCTTCGCTGTCTGCATTGGCTTCTCGGCTGGCCAATGCCAGCGCTCCATACATCGCCAGCAGCAACACCGCTGACCGAGTGACAGCCAAATCCTCTCGGCGCAGGCCAACAACCTTATTCACCTCCGCCAGTAACTGCGCGACCAGCTCTCCGGTGTCTTCGAAGGCATCCATACGCTGGCTCAGCTCGACTGCTGACATTTCGTTCATGCGTCCAACTGCAAGCGACATGGCGACCATGCTGGTATTCACTTCACCGACGAACTCGCCAGAAAGCGCTTCGCCGAGATCGTCGAACCAATTTCCCAAACCGCAGGCCGAGTCAGTGGCTACCCCTGACAAATCCAGCACCGCCAACTCGGCACACAGACGGGCCCGCATTGCCATGGGGTTCACATAGACCTTGCTCATGCTGCTACTCCTTCCAGTACACAGGCGCGGCCGGAGGCCAGGGTTTCGATACGGGCGGCGTGACGCTGGCCTCTGAGCCAGTGACCGCGCACTTTGATGTAGCCATGGCGCACCAGGTAGGCGACGGCATCGGCGGGAGAGGGGGCGATGTGCTTGGCGGTGATGGCGATCATTGGGCACCCCCTTGCAGCGCATGGGCAAAGGGCGGCTGGAATATCACGGTGACGTCATGGACTGGGGCCGCCATGTCCACGCCGATGATGTGCGGGCCGTTCATAAACGGCAGGTCACCATCAGCCAACTGCTCGACTTCAACCTCTGGCGGCATGAATACCAGTCCCTGCTCATCGTCCTGCCATGTAAAGCAGCCCTTGGCATCGGTAAACAGCCATTCGTCGGCGGCTTGAGGGTTGGCGATGGCGAACTCGTTGAACAGCTTGAGGAAAGCGAGATCCCCGGATGGAGTGCTGCAAACCAGCACCGGCGGCCGCTGGCCACCCTGCAGGATCTCGAGGCGCTTGGTCAGCTCGGCGTAGATGTCGAGCAGGGCCAGCTCATCGGCCAGCTCGGCCAGCGCCTCAAGGCTCGCCTCAATTGCGAGGCTGTGGCAGGCCCCGAGCTGGGGGCGGTGGGTATTAATGAGGCTGTTCGCGACTTTGCGGATCGCCTGTTCTGCTGTAAGATTGTTCATGAGGTTTACCTCGCTGATTGATTGAAAGCCCCGCTGGTGCGCCAACACCGATAGCGGGGTTTTTTATTGGCCGCTTTCGGCCACCTTCTGCAAAACCGCTCTGCGGCTTTCCAACATGCCGGCCTGCTTGTTGAGCTCGGCCCGGCGCTTGTTCTCGTGTTCTGCCTGTTCCTGCTCGCTGCGGGTCGGCCCCTCAATACGGCGGGTGGTGCGGTGCCACTCGCGGCGGTGCAGCACGCCGCCATCAAACTCATGCAGGGTTGCCATCAGCTCACCCAGGGCGAGGCGGATCGCCTCTTGTTGGTCAAAGTCGAACTGGTCCAGCTCGCGCCCGGCTTGGGTGGTCGACACCCCGGCGGCGTAACAGATGACGGCGCGGGCCCGGGTCGGCAGGCGTGACCAGCGGCTGGCCGCCCCATTGCGGCCGAACTGGGCGCGCATCTCTGCCAGCGCCACTTCTGCGGCGCTGGGTTGTTGAACGAGCTCAAAAATCTGTGCGGTGTTCATGGGGTGGCCCTCCGGTTATGCCTGCAGCAGCTTGGTCAGCCAGTGCGGGCGAGGTTGATGGCACGGCTGGAAGCGAAGCGCGCCACGGCGGCCCTCGCTGTCTTCCAGATAACTGCCGTCGAAACGGGTGGTGTTGCGCATCACCGGCTCGTCGCCGCTGGTGACGACGGTGGCGCGGTTGAACAGCAGAAAAGGCAGCGGGATCAGCCCCGGCTGCTCTGCGCGAAGTTTCATGCTGGCTCCTTGAGCGGGACGCTCTTCGACATGGTTTTGCAGTTTTTGCCCACGCCCTTGCAGGACGGCAGCACGATGGCCGGATTGGGCATGGCGGATGGGCTGATGGTGCCGACGATTTCAAACGCGGCCTTGAAGGTGTGGCCGCAGTCGACATTGCTGCAGGCGTAATAGGCGTGGCCTGTCAGCGGGCTCATTTTTGTGGAGTTTCGGGTGTTCGCGTGGTAACCGCAGTGGGGGCAAATCAATCTCATGGTCTGGTCTCCTATGCGCCGAGGGCTGCGCGGGCCATGTCGGCAGCACACGCAAGACCAGGGACGGCGTGAAAGCGGTCTTCGACTTCGGTGGCCAACAGCACGAGGTGCTCGATGCCTGCCCAGATGCCGGTGACGACGGTGTTTCGGTGTGATTTGGTGACGCGGTCACCGGCGAGGAGGGTGGTAGCCTGGGCCGTGACGCCCAGGATCTGGGCCCCCGCATTGAGCGCCTGTTGGGCGCGAGCCTCTGGGGCTGCGGTAGCTGCGGCGGGCAGGCGAACGGCAGTCAGGCCGCAGTCAAACAGCAGGCCATCAAACAGGGTGTCATCACCGGTGGCGTGGTAGAGGGCAACCAGATCCCTTGCCGTCAGCTGATGCGGCTGGTCAGGGTTCAGCTTGTTGCGCAGCATCTGCTCCCCAATCTCTGCTGACCTGGCCACCTCGGCGAGGTTGTACCTTGCTGCGAAAAGTGCGCACGCAGCCTCATAGCTATGCTGTTTGGATGCAGTCTGTTCAAACATGGTTGCCTTTCCTTGAATGACAGAGACTCAACGAGAGACAAGTGCCGAGGCTTGGCACTGCAGGCGCAGCGCCTCCAAATTGATGAGCACTTTTTGTCTCAGCCCGGTTTTTGGCAGGATGGGCAGACGACCGTCCTCGATCATGGTCTGGACCAAGTCCTCGGTGAAACCGGCCAGTTCGGCGAACTTTTCCTTGGAGCAAACCGGGAAGGTGTAAACAGCGATGGATGGCGTCATGGTGTGGCCCTTACTGTGCAGAGCTAGCAGGAGTGGACTGGGTGGGATTGGCTTTCAGCTGGCCGCCGGTCAGCACCTCGATCTGGTAGGCGCGGCCTTTTGGCACGTTTTCTCCCCACTGGGATACGGCCGCCTTGTGAATACCTAGGGCTCTAGCAAGGGCCACCTTGGAGCCGAAATATTCGACGGCATAGTTTGTTTTCATAGTCACACCTCGGTGTGTAGATTGCTTAACTTGTTGTGATTTCCAAACAAGCCAAAGGTTAAGCTTTCACAACTAGGTGTGTCAAGCATTCACAACCTCATATGGTTTATATTCCTTAACCATGAAAAGCGAACGCATCAAAGAACTTCGGAAAAAACATGGCCTTACCCAACAAAAGTTGGGTGAGTTAGTTGGTGTCAATAAGGCATCTATTTCGCAATGGGAGCAGGGTGAGTACGCGCCAAGTGGCGATAATCTCGTGGCACTTGCAAAAGCGTTTGGGGTATCGGCTCACTGGCTATCAACGGGCAAAGGCTCGCCCGAGCAATCAAACGTCGAACCGACAGTGATCCCGCAAGGGAATCGGGTGCCGATCCTGAGCTATGTCCAGGCAGGTAACTGGCGGGAGATGTGCGAACAGGCCAGCGGCTTTGACGGCAATGTCGAGTTCGTGAGCGCCAGCGTCGAGATCGGTCCCTGTGGCTTTGGTCTGTGGGTGCGTGGTAACTCGATGGAGCCCCGCTTCACCGAAGGGGACCTGCTAATCGCTGACCCCGACGTGGTGCCAAAACCGGGTGACTATGTGATCGCCAAGAACGGCAGTGAAGAAGCGACATTCAAGAAATATCGCCCGCGCGGCTACAACGATGCAGGCCAAGAGGTGTTCGAGCTGACCCCGCTTAATGATGACTACCCGGTCATGCGTTCAGATGTGTGCCCTATCAGCATCATTGCCACGGTCATCGAGCACCGTGCTTTTTTAAAACGATAACGGGCGTGGAATTAGGAACTGCCTATGTCTCATCTCAAGATACCCGCGCGATTCAGAGCGGTGACGCAAGACAATCTGCATGCCTATTTTGACGGACTAGGCATCACGCCACGGTGTGCGCTGTGTAACAACGCCGAGTTTTCATTGCCACTGATGTACAAGCATTCGCTCGGCACGTCCGCGCCTGCTGCTGAAGATGTTCCTTTGGTCGTTCCTCACGTGCTGCCTTCTGCCTTGGGTGGTAGTCAGGAAGTGGTGTTTCCGTTGACCTGTGAGCATTGCGGCACCATGTTGCTCATCAATGCCGAATGGATCGCTCCTGATAGAAGCCACACCCAATGGGGCTCTGATAACTCGTTGCCTGTACAGGGAGAGGGGAGTGAATAACGTGGTTCGCGGTAATTTTGCGCATCGGTCCCGCAGTCCTGTAGACTCAGGCAATACACCAACAGGTGGTGATGGGGGAGATAATAACGTGCTAGAACGAGTAGCTCGCCTCGAGTCTGATGTCGAGTACATCAAGCGGGACATTGCCGAACTGAAATCAGACCTCAAGGCCTTTCGTGCTGAGTCTGCTGAAGACTCCAAATCTGTGTCTGAAGAATTCAAATCTGTATCTGAGGAATTCAAACTGGTTCGTTCTGAGATGCAGGATGGCTTCAAGTCTGTCTCAGAAGAATTCAAGCAAGTCCGGGCTGAAATGCGCGCAGATTTTCGGCTGTTGTTCGGGGCGATCATAACAGTCACGCTTGGTTTGGCTGGTCTAATGGCTAAAGGCTTCGGCTGGCTGTGATTCACTAAGGCGCTTGGCGCCTTTTCTATTTGTGCCCCTATGACTGTTCGTAAACTTTCCGATGGTTCAGCCAATCCCTGGTTGGTTGAGGTCTACCCTCAGGGGCGTTCCGGACCCCGCAAACGCAAGCGCTTCGTCACCAAGGGGGAGGCGCTGGCCTGGGAGCGATTCATCCTGGATGAGCATCAGGCCAAGCCCTGGCTTGGGAAGGATGCGAAGGAGCATCGTACCCTGCAGGAGCTAATCGGCCTCTGGTACAAGTTGCACGGCCAGACCCTAAAACGCAGTGAGGTTCGCTTGGCCAAGCTGCAGATCATCTGCAACGGAATGGGCAACCCCAAGGCGATCGACATCACCCCCTCGATGTGGGCGCACTATCGGGCCAAGCGAATGGCTGGCGAGATAGACAACGGTTGGAATGTGGGAGCCAAAAAGGCGATCACCGCCCGAACGGTCAATCAGGAGCTGGCATTTCTCAAAGCCGTGTTTGGTGAGCTTATCCGGTTGGGGGAGTGGCAACATGCCCACCCGTTGCAAATGACGACAAGCATCAAGACGCCCGACTCTGAGATGACCTTCTTACTGCCGGGGCAGATTGCTGAACTCCTCCATGCTGCCCAGCAGTATCCCAACCCAGACTTGGCTCTCATCATCAAGATCTGTTTGGCGACTGGTGCACGTTGGCGAGAGGCGGAGGCGCTGACCACTTCGCAGGTGACCCCGTACCGGATCACTTATACCAACACCAAGGGCAATAAAAACCGGACGGTGCCGATCAGCCCGGTGCTTTACGATGAGTTGATGTCTGGCGTGAAAGGTGGGTGCTTGTTTACTCCCTGCTATCTGGATTTCGGGCGGGCGTTGAAGACGACCGGGATCGAGTTACCGGATGGGCAGCTCACCCATGTTTTGCGGCATACCTTTGCCAGCCACTTCATGATGAACGGCGGCAACATTCTGGTTCTCCAGAAAATCCTGGGTCATGCGAACATCCGTGACACGATGCGCTATGCCCACTTCGCCCCCGACCATCTGGAAGAGGCTGCCCGGCTTAATCCGCTGGAGCAATGGCGGCAAAATGGCGGCGCAACATCTGATTATGGCCTCTAGTGCCACTTTATAACCCTTACGATTCATTGAATATCATGGGATTGCGGTGCTATGTCACACATTAACTACAACCATCTCTACTATTTTTGGATGACTCAGAAGAAGGGCTCCGTCACGCAGGCGGCGGAAGCCCTCTTTTTGACTCCGCAGACCGTGACCGGTCAGATCAAACTGCTTGAGCAGCGTCTTGGCGGCAAGTTGCTGATCAGAAAGGGGCGCTCCCTTGAGGCCACCGAGCTTGGCCAACTGGTGTTTCGCTATGCTGACAAGATGTTCAGCCTCTCCTACGAGATGCTGGATATCGTCAATTACCGCAAGGAGAGCCAGATCCTGTTCGACGTCGGCATCGCCGATGCACTCTCCAAGCGTCTTGCCAGCCGGGTACTGCTCTCCGTGATCCCCAATGACGGTTCCATTCACCTGCGCTGCTTCGAGTCGACCCATGAACTGCTCCTGGAGCAGTTGAGCGAGCACAAGCTCGACATGATCCTCTCTGACTGCCCGGTGGACTCCAGCCAGCATGCCGGGTTGCTGTCCAAGCGCCTGGGGGGATGCGGCGTCAGTTTCTTCTGCAAGGCGCCTCTGCCCTCCCAGCCTTTCCCTGCTTGCCTGGAAGAGCGCAAGTTGCTCATCCCGGGCCGCCGTACCGCCATGGGTCGTCAACTGACCCAGTGGTTCGAGCAGCAGGGAATTTCCCCCAGCATTCTGGGAGAATTCGACGATGCGGCGCTGATGAAGGCGTTCGGTTTCTTCAACCAGGGCATCTTCATGGCTCCGACCATCTATCGAGAAGAGATCCTGGAGGGGGAGGAGGTGATGCTGCTAGGTGAAACCCAGGATCTGATGGAGGAGTATTACGTCATCTTTGCCGAGCGGATGATCCAACATCCTGCGGTCAAGCGGGTATGCGAAAGTGATTTCTCCTTCCTCTTTGCGGGGCAGGAGGATTTCACGGCCATTCAGCCAGCAAGCCTCTCGTTTTAAATCGACGGTGACGGCGCTATGATGCCTGTCTTGGAAGAGGAGGGTGAGATGCAATTGGAAGAAATGGAAGCGAATGCCGGGCGTGCCGTCACCCTGCTCAAGGCATTGGCCAATGAACGGCGGCTGTTTATCTTGTGCCAGTTGCTGGATAGAGAGCTGTCGGTCGGCGAGCTGAACGAGGTATTGGGATTGAGTCAGTCAGCCATGTCGCAGCATCTGGCGGTGTTGCGCCGGGATGAGCTGGTGGCGACGAGGAAGGAGGCCCAGACGGTCTATTATTCCCTGCGCAGCCATGAAGTGCGTGAGATGATCGGACTGTTGCACAGACTGTACTGTAGCGACCCCAAATAAAAAACCGGCACTAGGCCGGTTTTTTCAGCTTTCATCAGCGGATGCTGATTAAGCCATGGCTTTGATCTGGGCAGACAGGCGGCTCTTGTGACGAGCAGCTTTGTTCTTGTGGATCAGGCCTTTGGTCGCCATACGATCCATGATCGGCTGAGCAACAGCGAAAGCGGCAGTGGCAGCAGCCTTGTCACCAGAGGCGATGGCAGCGATCACTTTCTTCAGGTAGGTACGGGTCATGGAACGACGGCTGGCGTTGTGCTGACGACGTTTCTCTGACTGAAGAGCACGCTTCTTAGCAGATTTGATGTTAGCCAAGGTAAAACTCCTAAAACTGTCTTAGCGAGTGTATTGAAAAGGCCCGGAAATATGCCTTCCCAACCACATATTGTCAAATGATTTGTGCAAATAAACACCGCCCCCCGGTGGTGTGTCAGATGGGAGACGGTTAAACTGTCGGCCGATTCTAACAGCATTCTTTTCTTTCCGACAGTTCCAGAGGCCTCGTCTTGAGTAAGAAATTGATCAAATCCGGCATGATTGTGTCCGGAATGACGTTGGCATCCCGTGTGATGGGCTTGGTGCGCGATGTGGTCATCGCCAATTTGCTCGGTGCCGGGGTGGCCGCAGACGTCTTCTTCTTCGCCAATCGCATTCCCAACTTCTTGCGCCGGCTCTTTGCCGAAGGGGCATTCAACCAGGCCTTCGTGCCCGTGATGACGGAGTACAAGAAAAACGGTGACGAGCAGGCGGTTCGGGAGCTGCTGGCGGCGGTGGCGGGCACCCTGGGTGGCATCGTCACCGTTGTCACTCTGCTCGGGGTGCTGGGTTCCGGTGTCCTGACGGCTCTCTTTGGCTGGGGCTGGTTCTGGGACTGGCTGCATGGCGGACCGGCGGCGGAGAAGTTCGAGCTGGCCAGTCTGATGCTCAAGATCACCTTCCCCTACCTCTGGTTCATCACCTTCACCGCCATGGCGGGGGCCATTCTCAATACCTTTGGCCGTTTTGCCGTGTCCTCCTTCACGCCGGTATTCCTCAACATCACCATGATTGCGGCGGCCTGGTGGATCGCGCCCTTGATGGAGCGCCCCGAAATCTCCCTGGCGATCGGTGTCTTCCTCGGCGGTCTGGTCCAGTTTTTGTTCCAGTATCCTTTTCTGCGCCAGCTCAACATGCTGGTCTGGCCCAAGTGGGGTTGGCACCATCCCGGGGTGGTGAAGATCCGTACCCTGATGATCCCGGCCCTGTTCGGTGTGTCGGTCAGCCAGATCAACCTGCTGATCAACACCATGCTGGCCTCGTTTCTGGCTACCGGTGCCATCAGCTATCTCTATTACTCGGACAGGTTGCTGGAGTTTCCCCTCGGCCTCTTTGCGGTGGCCATCAGCACGGTGATCCTGCCTGCCCTGGCCAGGAAACACGTGGATGCGGATCCGGCTGATTTTTCTCGCACCATGGATTGGGGGGTGCGCATGGTGATGTTGCTCGGCTTGCCAGCCATGGTCGGCATCGCCGTGCTGCGCGAGCCCATACTGCGGGTGCTTTTCATGCGCGGTGAGTTCGGTCTGCACGAGGTGAGCATGTCGAGTGCCAGCCTGCTGGCCTCCACTACGGGGCTGCTCTCCTTGATGCTCATCAAGGTACTGGCCCCCGGTTATTACGCCCGCCAGGACACCAGGACGCCGGTGCGTATCGGCATCATGGCCATGGTAGCCAACATGGTGTGCAACCTTATTTTCATCTATCCGCTCGGCTACGTCGGGCTGGCGCTGGCGACCGCCTGCTCCGGCACCCTGAATGCCGTACTGCTGTTCAAGGGGCTCTATCAGCAGGATGTTTATCGCCCTTCCCGCAACACCGGGCTGTTCTGCCTCAAGCTCTTGGCGGCAACGGTCTTGATGGGGGGGCTTCTGGTCTATCTATCACCGGATCTCCCCCAATGGGGGGCCTGGAGCATGGGCAAGGCCAGCCTGGAGTTGACCCTGCTGCTCTGCCTGGGCGGAGCACTGTACGGCATTGTCCTCTTGGCATTGGGGATCCGGCCACGTCACCTGAGAGCCGATCAGCAATAAGGAGCTAGCTGCAAGGGATGGGGACAGTACAGGGGAGATAGGGGAGCGGTCTCAGGGGCTGTCGGGTTGACCCGCCAACGAGGTGCGATGCTCCTGGCCGAGTCCGAGAAGCGGGCGGGATGGCTAAATCGGGTCAACGGCAGGGCTGACCCTGCCTGCTGCCTGATATATAATCCGCCGATTTCCATGGCAGCAACGCACAAGGCACTGATGGAGCTTATTCGCGGCATTCACAATATCAAGCCCCGTCACCGGGGCTGTGTATTGACCATAGGCAACTTCGATGGGGTTCATCAGGGGCACCACGCGGTGTTGGCCCGTTTGCAGGAGAAGGCCGCCCAACTTGGCCTGCCGGCCTGCGTCATGTTGTTTGAACCCCAGCCGCTGGAGCTGTTTGCGGGCAGTGCCGCGCCCGCCCGCCTCAGCCGTTGGCGGGAGAAGTACGAAGCTCTCAAGGGAATGCAGATCGATCGCATGCTCTGCGTGCGTTTCACCCATCGTTTTGCCGAGCAGGCAGCCAGCACCTTCATCGAGCAACTGCTGGTGGAGAAACTCGGCGTGCACTATCTGGTGGTCGGCGACGACTTTCGCTTCGGCAAGGGGCGGGAAGGGGACTTCCACCTGCTGGAGGAGGCCGGTCGGCGCTTCGGGTTCGAGGTGATCAGCACCCAGAGTTTCCAGCTTTCCCGCCAGCGGGTCAGCAGTACCCTGGTGCGCGAGGCCCTCAAAGCGGGTCGCATGGCGGAGGTGGAGCTGATGCTCGGTCGCCCCTATGCCATCAGCGGCCGGGTGGCCCATGGTGACAAGCTGGGGCGCACCATAGGTTTTCCCACCGCGAATCTGGCCCTCAAACGCCAGGTTGTCCCGGTCGGTGGCGTGTTTGCGGTGGAAGTGATATGTTCCGGCAAGACTTTCCCCGGTGTCGCCAATGTGGGTGTACGGCCGACCTTGAGCGGTACACAAGCCAGATTGGAAGTACATCTATTTGATTTTTCTGGTGATCTATATGGTCAGCAGGTCAAGGTGCTGCTTCGCCACAAGCTGCGCGAAGAGCAGAAGTTTGACTCTTTCACCGCCTTGAAAGAGCAGATCGAACGAGATGCCCTGGCGGCCCGAGCCTGGTTCGGGCTGCCACAATTTCATTTACCCAGCACTCTTTTAGAAAAGAAGGGAACCCAGGACTGATGAGCGACTATAAACACACCCTGAATCTGCCGGAAACAGAGTTTCCGATGCGTGGCGATCTGGCCAAGCGCGAACCCAACATGCTGAAACGTTGGTACGATCAGGATCTTTACGGCGCCATTCGCCGCGCCAAAGCGGGCAAGCCTTCTTTCATTCTGCACGATGGCCCCCCCTATGCGAACGGCAGCATTCACATCGGTCACTCGGTCAACAAGATCCTCAAAGACATCATCATCAAGTCCAAGGGCCTCTCCGGCTTCGATTCCCCCTATGTGCCGGGCTGGGATTGCCACGGTCTGCCCATCGAGCTGAAAGTGGAAGGCATGGTCGGCAAGCCGGGGGAGAAGGTTTCCGCCGCCGAGTTCCGCGCCGAGTGCCGCAAATACGCCAAGACCCAGATCGAAGCGCAGAAGACCGACTTCATCCGTCTGGGCGTGCTGGGTGACTGGGAACATCCCTACCTGACCATGGATTTCGGCACTGAAGCCAACATCATCCGCTCCATGGCGAAGATCGTGGCCAACGGCCACCTGCACAAGGGCTCCAAGCCGGTGCACTGGTGTACCGACTGCGGCTCCGCGCTGGCTGAGGCCGAAGTGGAGTACTACGACAAGAACTCCCCCTCCATCGACGTGCGCTTCAAGGCCGTCGACGAGGCTGCCGTCGCCGCCAAGTTTGACTGCGCCGAAGGCCACACCGGCAAGGGCGTGATCTCTGCCGTGATCTGGACCACCACCCCCTGGACCCTGCCGGCCAACCGCGCCATCGCCATGCATGCCGATCTCGACTACGCACTGGTGCAGGTTGAGGGCGACAATCCCGAGCGCCTGATCCTGGCCGCCGAGCTGGTCAAGGACGTGATGGACAGGGCCGGCATCGAGAAGTTCCACAACCTGGGCTACGCCAAGGGCGCGGCGCTCGAGCTGCTGCGCTTCAACCACCCCTTCTACCACTTCGACGTGCCCGTGGTGCTGGGTGACCATGTCACCCTGGACGCCGGTACCGGTGCGGTGCACACCGCCCCTGGCCACGGTCAGGAAGACTTCGTGGTCGGTCAAAAGTACGGCCTGGAAGTGGCCAACCCGGTTGGCAGCAACGGCGTCTATCTGCCGGATACCGAGCTGTTTGCCGGCCAGCACGTGTTTAAGGCCAACGCCTCCGTGGTCGAGGTGCTGACCGAGCGCGGCGCCCTGCTTCACCACAAGGTGTTCAACCACTCCTACCCGCACTGCTGGCGCCACAAGACCCCGATCATTTTCCGTGCCACCCCGCAGTGGTTCATCAGCATGGAGCAGAAGGGTCTGCGCAAGCGTGCCCTCGAAGAGATCGAGCGCATCGAGAAAGAGGGCATTGCCCAGCACGGCCAGAGCGGCTGGGTGCCGGCCTGGGGCAAGAACCGCATTCAGGCCATGGTCGAGAATCGTCCCGACTGGTGCATCTCCCGTCAGCGTACCTGGGGCGTGCCCATCTCCCTGTTCGTTCACAAGGATACCCAGGAGCTGCACCCGGATTCCGTCCGCCTGATGGAAGAGGTGGCCAAGCGGGTCGAGCAGTCCGGCATCCAGGCCTGGTGGGATCTGGACAAGGCCGAGCTGCTGGGCGCGGACGCCGACAACTACGAGAAGGTGCCCGACACCCTGGACGTCTGGTTCGACTCCGGCTCTACCCATGCCTCCGTGGTCGATGCCCGTCCCGAGTTCAACGGCAAGCCGGCCGACATGTATCTGGAAGGTTCTGACCAGCACCGTGGCTGGTTCATGTCCTCCTTGATGATCGGCGTCGCCATGAAAGACAAGGCTCCCTACAACCAGGTGCTGACTCACGGCTTCACCGTGGATGGTCAGGGCCGCAAGATGTCCAAGTCCATCGGCAACGTGGTCAGCCCGCAGGACGTGATGAACAAGCTGGGGGCCGACATCCTGCGTCTGTGGGTCGCCAGCACCGACTACACCGGCGAGATGACCGTCTCCGACGAGATCCTCAAGCGCTCGGCCGACGCCTATCGTCGTATTCGCAACACCGCCCGCTTCCTGCTGGCCAACCTCAACGGCTTCAATCCAGCGACCGACATGGTGGCACCTGCCGACATGGTGGTGGTGGATCGTTGGGCCGTGGGCCGTGCCAAGGCGGTACAGGCCGAGATTGTGGCAGCGTTCGACGAGTACAACTTCCACGGCGTGACCCAGAAGCTGATGCAGTTCTGCTCCATCGAGATGGGTTCCTTCTATCTGGACGTCATCAAGGACCGTCAGTACACCGCCAAGGCTGACAGCCTGGCCCGTCGCTCCTGCCAGACTGCCCTCTATCATATCGCCGAGGCCATGGTGCGCTGGATGGCGCCCATCATGAGCTTCACCGCCGACGAGATCTGGGCTCTGCTGCCAGGTGAGCGTGGCGAATTCGTTTTCACCGAGGAGTGGTACGACGGCCTGTTCGGGCTGGAAGCGGGCGAAGTGCTGAACGACGAGTTCTGGGCCGAGATCCTCGCCGTGCGCGGTGAAGTGAACAAGGCGCTGGAAGTGGCTCGTGGGGAGAAGCGCATCGGTGGCTCCCTGCAGGCCGAACTGACCCTGTTCGCCAAGCCGGAACTGGCTGCCCGCCTGAACGCCCTGGCCGATGAGCTGCGCTTCGTGCTGCTCACCTCCAAGGCCAGGGTGGTCAGCGTCGATGCCGCACCGGCAGAGGCCGTGGCGACCGAGCGCGACGACCTGTGGCTCTGCGTGGCGCAGTCTGCCGCCGCCAAGTGCGACCGCTGCTGGCACCATGTGGAAGACGTGGGCACCATCGCGGGTCACGAAGAGATCTGTGGCCGCTGTGTCACCAACGTCGAGGGTGACGGCGAAACGCGTCAATTTGCCTGATGAACATGACTCAGAACGAGATGAACAACAAAACCGGCCTGCGTTGGCTGTGGCTGGCGGTGCTGGCCTTCGTACTGGACCAGGCGAGCAAGCTCGCCGTGGTCAAGCTGCTGCCGTTTGGCTATCCGGGGGTGGAGATCACCCCCTTCTTCAACCTGGTCCACGTCTACAACAAGGGGGCGGCCTTCAGCTTCCTGGCCGATCAGGGGGGCTGGCAGCGCTGGTTCTTCGCCCTGCTGGCGTTTGCCATCTGCGGTCTGCTGATCCATTGGTTGCGCAAGCAGTCGGTGACCCAGCGCTGGAGCGGTATCGCCTACAGCCTGATCATCGGCGGGGCGCTCGGCAACGTGTTTGACCGGCTGGTGCTGGGCCATGTGGTCGACTTCCTCGACTTTTACTGGCAGCGTGCCCACTGGCCGGCGTTCAACCTGGCGGACAGCTTCATCTTCATCGGTGCCGCCATGATCGTGCTGGATGGCTTCCGTGGCGAGAAAAAACAGGACGCGACCTCATGAGCCAGTCGATTGCTGCGGACAGCAGCGTGCTGTTCCACTTCTCTATCAAACTGGAAGACGGCTCGGTGGCCGACAGCACGGCGCTGCACGGCAAGCCGGCCCGTCTGCGGATGGGAGACGGCAGTCTGACGCCGAGCTTCGAGCAATGCCTGCTGGGGTTGCGAGCAGGGGAGAGCAAGAGCTTCACCCTGGTGCCGGAAGAGGCCTTTGGCCTCTCCAACCCCGATAACATCTACCATCTCGACCGCGCCAAGTTCGGTGCCGATGTAGAGCCCAAGGTAGGTACCATCATACTGTTCGACCAGCCCAACGGCAGCGAGCTGCCCGGGATCATCCGGGCGGTGGAAGGGATGTCGGTCACGGTCGATTTCAACCACCCCCTGGCCGGTCACACCGTCACCTTCGAGGTGGAGATCCTGGGGGTTGATGACGAGGAGAAGGTTCACTGATGGATATTCTGCTGGCTAACCCCCGTGGCTTCTGCGCCGGTGTCGACCGGGCCATCAGCATCGTCGAGAGCGCGCTGGAGAAGTTCGGTGCCCCCATCTATGTCCGCCACGAGGTGGTGCACAACCGCTACGTGGTGAACAAGCTGAAGGAGGCGGGCGCCGTCTTCGTCGAGGAGCTGGACGAGGTGCCGGACGACAGCATCGTCATCTTCTCCGCCCACGGCGTGGCCAAGACGGTGCGCGAGATGGCCAAGTCCCGCGCCCTCAAGGTGTTCGATGCCACCTGTCCGCTGGTGACCAAGGTGCACATGGAGGTCCATCGCGCCAGTCGCAAGGGCTCCGAGGCCGTGCTCATCGGCCATGCCGGCCACCCCGAGGTGATCGGTACCATGGGCCAGTACGAAAATCCCGAGGGGGGCATGTATCTGGTAGAGACGCCGGAGGATGTGGCGAAACTCCGGGTGAAGAATCCGGACGATCTCTGCTTCGTCACCCAGACCACCCTCAGCGTGGATGAGACTTCTGACGTCATCGATGCCTTGCGTGCGCACTTCCCCAAGATCCAGGGGCCGCGCAAGGACGACATCTGCTACGCCACCCAGAACCGTCAGGACGCGGTGCGGGAGATGGCCGGGCTGGTGGATGCCATGCTGGTGGTGGGGTCGCGCAACTCCTCCAACTCCAATCGCCTGCGGGAGCTGGCCGAGAAGGTGGGGGCTCGTGCCTACCTCATCGATGATGCCTCCATGATTGAGACACAGTGGCTGGACGGTGTGGAACGTATCGGGGTGACGGCAGGGGCTTCTGCACCCGACGTGCTGGTACAGAACGTCATTGGTCGCCTGCGCGAGCTGGGGGGCAAGATAGTGACCGAACATCCGGGTCGCGAGGAAAACGTGGTGTTTGAGGTCCCCCCCGAACTTCGTATCCTCTAATAGAAATGCCGGCCCAGCGCCGGCATTTTTGTGACTAGCGTTTCGTTTTCCATAATAAAAGCAGCGGGTGTTCTCGTTTGAAGCCTGCTTTGCCATTAACAATGTCGATAGTTCTGGTTGAAATTTCGACATTTCCTGATGCCGACCCCAACATGGATGGAACTTACGGAGGGCTTGGCACTGTGCATAACAGGATGTTTGCGCACCTTGGTTTCACGCTCATCAAGCCGATGGTCACCATAGCACTCTTGTCTATCCAGCTGACGCTGGGGCCACATCATTTAACTCATTGATCCAAAACACGAAACTGACTACGCAGTCGAATCAGCTTGTGGCTTCGGTGTAACTGGTCCGCAGTGAGTTACTTCCAACAGTCAGATGGCGTCTTGGTATCGGCCTTGTTGAGGGTCAGAGTAGTACAGCCTGAATCATTGCTTTGGCTGCCTTTGGCTGTGGCTATCAGGGTATAAACCGTAGCGGTAGCGCCAGAGATGGTGAAGGTGTAGTAATCGCTTGTTGGGTTACCCACTTGAGCTGGTGTTCCGCTATAACTCGTATTGGATATGCGAAATTCCTCCTGCTTGAGCTGCATGCTCAGCAGGCCCTTGATTGCCTCGGCGCGACGAGACTTATGCAACCCATCGGTAAAGCTCGGGTAGGCTACAGCCGCCAGGATGGCGACGACAGCCACCACAACCAGCAGCTCCAGCAATGTAATACCTGATTGTTTGGTTCTCATGGGCGGCACGCTCTGGAAACGGTTTGATACTATAGAATAGTACTGACGGTGGGCTCTACTGGCATGGGCAAAAAGAAAGGAGTCTTGGGCTAAATGATGCGCACAGCAGGACGTGTTTCCGGTTTCACCCTGATTGAGCTGTTACTGGCAATGACGGTGGCTGCATTGCTGCTTGCCGTTGCCTTGCCCAGCTATCAGTCATTGCGGCAGGAGCAGATGGTGAGGGCTGCCACACAGGCTATCTATACCGATGTCATGTTGCTCAAATCCGAGGCGGTCAAACGCAATCAGACGCTCAATCTGCTGCTATTCAATAGTGGTACCAGTAACTGGTGCTACCGGGTGCATATCGACGGTAGCTGCAATAGCTGTGCCGATGCTTGTTCCAGCATCGAGGGGCGGAAAGGGGTGAATGCCAGCGAATTCCCCGGTATCACTCTGGTGGCGAGTTACAGTGAGTCGGCGACCAATATCAGGCCGCTCAATATTTCTCCTCGCAGAGGAACGCTGACGGCTGGTAACATTGCCATCTCATCCGGTAGCTACGCCATGCGGGTCGTTACCAACAATGTTGGACGGGTTCGTACCTGTGCCGTCAGCAATGTGAGCGGGGTGCCGACATGTTGAGGCGACATGCAGGCTTCAGTCTGGTGGAGTTGATGGTTTCCATGGTGGCGGGCTTGCTACTGGTGGCTGCGGTGACGACGCTTTTCGCGACGATTCTCAGGGCAAATGGCACGGCCATGAAGGTGAGTCGACTCAATCAGGAGGTTCAGGCGATCACCGACATGATGGCCCGCGATATCGAGCGGGCAGGTTATGATGCCAGTGCCGCTACCTCGACTCGATTGGCATCTGGTGCACTCCCATCCCCCTTCTATTTCGATGCGAGCACCGACCTGATGGATGAAACCGCAACAGGTTCCAACATCTATCGCTGCATCAGGATTAGTTATGATGACAATGAAAACGGTGTGCTGAACAACAGCCCGTCCAGCAGCTTGGAAACTCGGCTTTATAGTTACAGCAGCACAGATAAGGGAGTCAAACTCGCTACGGGGGCCAGTCCCACTTGTAATAGCGGTAGCCTCATTTCGACCGATAACACCATAGAAATAACCCAGCTTACTTATCGTCTGCTTTCCAGCAGTCAGGTGAGCGGTGCCAGGGCAATTCAACTCAACATTTCGGGCCGCTACAAGGACAATACTGAGCTGACCTTGAACTTGCAGCGTGATATCAAGTTGCGCAATGACGGATACTGATATGAGAATCCAGTCCGGTTTTACGACTTTCACCGTCACACTGATCCTGTTGTTGATCCTGCTGGCGGTCACTCTGCTGGTGGGCAAGTTGTTGGTGGCGGATCGCCGCATCACATTGAATGAAACCCTCTATCGTCAAGTGATGGCATTGGCAGAGCAGGGGCTCTCCTATGGTTTTGGCCGACTATCTGCTGAAGGGGCGTCTTGCCCCTCTTCTATCCCTGCCTGGTCAGGCAACTCGTTTTCTCCATCAGGTGCAGGTGGGACTTATACCCTGACGGTTGAATGCATAACTCCCTTTTCCGTGGTTGCCGGGAGTACCACGCCCATCGCACCTATCCGGATTCGCTCTGCGGCCAGCCTGAGCAACAGCCAGGCGCAGGCGGCTGTCGAGGCTCGATATGTGCAAAGCAACGTGCTGGCAGGGACACCTGCCGCGCCTCTGACTGTCGCAGGGGGAATGGCGGTCGGGGGTAACTTTACCGTTGTTGCCAATCCCAATGGAGGGGGGCCCGGAGTACCACTTTCCATCTGGACCAATGATTATGTAGATCTGAATACGGGGTCCGGCCAGACCTGCCATCAGGGGGATTACGCTGGTGGTTGCAGTGCCAACATCAGCCAGCCGGGCAATAAACAGTCGGATATCAAGGATAGTGATCCCGATTTTCCAACCGACTTGGTGTGGTATTTGTTCAATGAGAATGACGATGCCGCTGGCTGGGCCAACATAGAGTCAAGAGCCAACCAGATAGTCAATAATTGCAATGGTCTGGGGCCGACGACGACGGGGCTTGTCATTGTCAATGGCGATTGTAATCCCGGTTCCAATATTGGAACTCAATCAGCTCCAGTGGTATTGATCATCAAGGATGGCAGCCTGACCATCAATGGTAACCGTCAATTATATGGGCTGGTATTTGCGTACTCTTCACATCCAGCTACGGTAACCACGGATATCAAGCTCACCGGTGGGGCCATAGTCAATGGTGCCTTGGCAGCCAACTTCAAGCTGGGCAAGGCGAATGGTACCTATGATGCCAAGTATGATGCGGCCGCGCTGAGCAATATCAAGACAGGCGCCGCCTTCCAGACTCTTAAACAGGTGCCTGGCAGCTGGCGCGACTGGTAGAGGACAAGTAAATGAAACGGCAAAAAGGATTTGGCCTGTTTGAGATACTGGTAACCCTGGTTGTGCTGGGGGTGGGGGTGGTCGGGCTGGTGATGCTGTCGAAGTCGACCCTGACGGCCTCCCAGGATGGGCGGCGTTATGAAATTGCCATGCGACTCGCAGAATCCAAGATCGAGGAATTTCGTAACTTCAACAGTCTGGTGACGGCGACGGCCCCGCTCACTGCCTATACGGCCATTGCGAGTGGCAATACGACCAAGAGCCAGTCTGGCGACAGCTACACGTTGGCCTGGACTGTGGTCAACCAATATTGGAACGGAGCCACTTCTGCATGGCAGAACACCGCTCCTGCAGGGTATTTGCTGAACTACCCTGGGCGAAAGCAGATCAATACCACAGTGAGCTGGACCAACAGCGAAGGGGTGACTACCTCGGTCGCGCTTACGGGTTATGTCTCCCCCACTGAATCATTGACCGTGGAACAGTTGAATGGGGGGTTGGATACAGCTCGGACAGGGCCGAAGATCAATTACACCCCGGGGGTTGCGCCGGACGTGATCTCAATCGATCTCGGCAACGGCAGCAGACAGGAAACCAGCAAACCTTCTCCAACAGTGGTGGCCAAAAACAACACTGTCGGCAAGGAGGTGCAGTTTGAAACAGTGACCTACCAGCCTGCAAACCAGGGAAATACCCAGCAAATCCAGCAAGATATCAGCTCGGTAAGTTGCGCCTGCACTTATGGTTCCACTTTGAGTGCCTATCTGCCGGGCCAGCCCTACAGTACTGCCACCAGCCAGCTCTATTGGAAGACAGGGGCACAACAGACCAAGCAGACCGGAACAGTCAGCGGCAATAATCAGCCAGCGCTCTGCACAAGCTGCTGCAAAGATCATTTTGATGGTTCGGGAGGAAGTTTTCTCAGCTACTACGCACCGCTCAATACCAGTAGGCAGCGCTATAACAGCGCCCTGTCCGTAGCGGCCAGCGGCACCTATGTGGATGCTTGCCGGTTTGTGCGACTGGATGGGTACTATCGCTCCCTCCCTGATTGGAACCTGGTCCAGGTTATTGTCACTACCTCGGATTTCTTGGCCAAGGCGGCGAATCAGGTCAGTTACCAGAATTACATCCAGTATGTGGTCAAGGCTTATATCGACTGGCAGAAACAGACCCTGAACTGGACCTCGACCCCGACGGTGAGCGCGCCTGCGATAAGTGATTTTCCCACATGGCTTCAGATTCCTGCCAACGTTGCGCCTGGTGGAGACGCCGTTACGGGGATCACGATCAATACCGGCACGCGCCAGCTGATTGCCCGTGGAATATATGTCGATGTTCTGAATCCTACCTATCTGACCGGGATAGACACCAGTGTCACTGGTTATCTGGCCAAGGTGCCATTTCAGGATATCAACCTGACCATGTTGGCTGAGTGGTCCATGACACCGCTCAGTGGCCAGCTCGGGGGGGCCGTGACCGACTATGCCACCGTCAGCAATGAACCGGTCGATACCATAGTGGATCTCAATAACTATTACTTCGGCAGTTACAGCCGTGGTTATCTGGTTGCCAAGAAATCCACCAAGGACAGTAACCAGGTGCTGCAAAACGTGAAGGTCAGGGCCACCGTTTATCAGGGTAACTCGGGGATTACCGCTACGCTGATTTCACCAAGGGATCAGAGCCTGGCTCTCAGTACAGAGTTGGCCGTCAAGATTGACTCTGGGATTGTCACGCAGCCTCTGCTGACGGTCACAGGCAAGGTACAGTGCCTGGAGAAAACCAAGAACAATGATCCGACCCCTATCGCCTGCAAGAAAAATGTCTTCAATAACCTGTCGATGAATACCTCGACCTCCGGGGCCACTTGCCAGATAGACAAGCCGAGCAGCGACAACCAGACGGCAATCTATACTTGCACGGCTGAGCAGAACAGCACTCTGGTGGTGAACTTCTCCTACTCGGGCAACTCGACCTTCTTGCTTAAGCCGAGTTCTTTGAGTATCCCCATGACTCCGCCAGCCAGCGGTCAGGTCATCAGCGGTCCCTGTACCTTGCTGGTAAACAACGGCGTCACCAATGCCGCAAACCTGACCTGTTCTCCCTAAGGCTTGCTGAGGGAGCCAAGGCGCTGGCACAGCCAGCGCCTTTTCTTTATTATTCCCCATCATTTTCGAATTCAAGATGCATCGCCATGGCAAAAGCCCTCTCTCTGATGCTTGCCCAGTTAAATCTGACGGTAGGCGCCATCGAAGATAACTGTGACAAGGTACTGGCGGCAGCAGCCCTGGCCGATCAGCAAGGGGCCGATCTGCTGGTTTGCTCCGAGCTGGCCCTGACAGGATACCCGCCTGAGGATCTGCTGTTGCGCGCCGACCTGATGATCCGGGTCGAGGCCGCTCTGTCCCGCATCGCGGCATGGCAGGGACAATGTGCCATTCTGGTGGGCCATCCCTGGCGCGAAGAGGGGGCGCTTTACAATACGGCGTCTCTCTACGAGCGCGGTCAACTGCGGGCACGTTATTTCAAACAGGACTTGCCCAACTACGGGGTGTTCGACGAGAAGCGCTACTTCACTGCGGCGGCCGATACCTGTGTGGTGCCGTTCCGTGGCCATCAGCTGGGTTTGCTCATCTGCGAAGATCTCTGGCAGCCGGGTCCGGCGCTGGCCGCCAAGGCGGCGGGGGCCGAGCTGCTGCTCACCATCAATGCCTCTCCTTATGATCAGGAAAAACCCTGGATCCGCCGCGAGCTGATGGCGGAACGCTGCGATCAGACCGGCCTGCCGCTCATCTACCTCAACCAGGTATGCGGCCAGGACGAGCTGATCTTCGACGGCTGCTCCAAGGTGTTCAACAGCCAGGGCGAGCTGACCCACAAGCTTGCTCCATTTGCCGAAGAGCTGGCGCTGGTGCGCTTTGCCGATGGTCAGCCGGTGAAGGAGCGGGAACCCGCCGCACCGCTGGAGCCGTTGGCCGAGACCTATCAGGCCCTGGTGCTGGCGGTGCGCGACTATGTCACCAAGAACGGTTTTCAGGGCGCCGTGCTGGGCCTCTCCGGTGGTATCGACTCGGCGCTGACCCTGGCCATTGCGGCCGACGCCATCGGGGCGGACAAGGTGCAGGCGGTGATGATGCCGTTCCGATACACCGCCCAGATGAGCGTGGAGGATGCCAAGGAGCAGGCCGAGCGGATGGGGGTGGAGTTCAACATCATCTCCATCGAACCCATGTTCGAAGGCTTCATGACGCAGCTGGCACCTCTGTTTGAAGGGACCGCCCGCGACACCACCGAAGAGAACCTGCAGGCCCGCTGCCGCGGTGTACTCTTGATGGCGCTGTCCAACAAGCGCCGCCGTATCGTGCTGACCACTGGCAACAAGAGCGAGATGGCCGTGGGATATGCCACGCTGTATGGCGATATGGCGGGTGGCTTTGATGTGCTCAAGGACGTCCCCAAGACCTTGGTCTTCAAGCTGTGCGAATATCGCAACAGCGTGGAGTACGTGATCCCGCAGCGGGTCATCGATCGTCCCCCGTCGGCCGAACTGGCACCTGATCAGGTGGACCAGGACAGCCTGCCCCCCTATGACATTCTGGATGCCATCCTCAAGCGCTACGTGGAAGAGGATGCGTCTGTCGCCGACATGGTGGCGGAAGGTTTCGAAGAGGCGGTGGTACGCAAGGTGATCCGTCTGGTGGATCTCAACGAATACAAGCGCCGTCAGGCCGCCGTCGGCCCCCGCATCACGGCTCGCAACTTTGGTAAGGACCGCCGCTATCCCATCACGTCCGGGTTCGGCAAACAGAACTGGTAAGGAGTCACCATGAAGAAGATTGAAGCCATCATCAAACCGTTCAAGCTGGACGATGTGCGCGAGGCCCTGGCCGAGATCGGCATCAACGGCATGACAGTGTCCGAGGTCAAGGGGTTCGGCCGCCAGAAGGGCCATACCGAGCTCTATCGCGGTGCCGAGTACATGGTCGACTTCCTGCCCAAGGTCAAGGTGGAGCTGGTGGTGCAGGACGAGGATCTCGATGCCTGCCTGGAAGCCATCCAGAACACAGCGCGTACCGGCAAGATCGGTGATGGCAAGATCTTCGTCTGCGAGGTAGAGCGCGTCATTCGTATTCGTACTGGTGAAGAGAACGAAGACGCGATCTGATGTGGTGGATGTGCCCTGTGATGAACAGCAAGAGTCTGTTGCCCTGATGTCGTTGTACCGTATCGGGGTCGTGGCGGCGTGCTTGATGGCGATCACCGCGTGCAGTACCCGGCCGCCGGCACAGCCGGAAAACCTGTGCCAGATCTTTCGGGAGAAACCCGAGTGGCACGAGGCGGCGCTCAAGATGAACGAGAAGTGGGGGACACCTGTCCAGGTAGTGATGGCCATGATGTACCAGGAGTCCTCCTTCGTGCATGATGCCCAGCCGCCGATGCAGTATTTCCTCTTCATCCCCACCGGGCGGGCCAGTTCAGCCTACGGCTATGCCCAGGTGAAAGACGAAACCTGGGCCGACTATCAGCGGGAAACCGGCAACGGCTGGAGCGATCGCGACGACTTTGCCGACGCCATCGATTTCATGGGCTGGTACACTCACAAGGCACAGCGGCTCAATGGCACGTCCAAGTGGGATGCCTATGGCCAGTATCTGAATTATCACGAAGGCTGGGGGGGCTATCGACGTGGCAGCTACCGCAGCAAGGGATGGCTGATGAAGGTCTCCCGCAAGGTGGAGGCCCGTGCCCAACGCTACGGTGCCCAGTATCGACAATGCAAGGATCAGCTCTCCAGCGGGGGCTGGTTCTGGTAACCAAATCAGGAGTCAGAAATGCCGTTATTGGACAGTTTTACCGTCGACCATACCCGCATGGCCGCCCCGGCAGTGCGGGTGGCGAAGACCATGCAGACCCCGAACAAGGACACCATCACCGTGTTCGACCTGCGTTTCTGCGTGCCGAACGAGGAGATCCTCTCCGAACGCGGCATCCATACTCTGGAGCATCTGTTTGCCGGCTTCATGCGTGACCATCTCAATGGGAATGGGGTGGAGATCATCGACATCTCTCCCATGGGTTGCCGCACCGGCTTCTACATGAGCCTGATCGGTGCGCCGGATGAAGCCCGTGTTGGCGCTGCCTGGCAGGCCGCCATGAGCGACGTGCTGACCGTGCAGGAGCAGAGCAAGATCCCCGAGCTGAACGAATACCAGTGCGGTACTTACAGCATGCACTCGCTGGAAGAGGCCCATGCCATCGCCCGCCATGTGCTGGAGCGCGGTATCGGTGTCAACCACAATGACGAGCTGGCCCTGCCGGAAGAGAAGCTGAAAAGCCTCTGATCCCGATAAGGGAAGCATGAAAAAGGCCGGTCAATGACCGGCCTTTTTGCATCTGGTGGGATCAGGAGGGCAGTGGCATCACCCGATTGCGTCCCAGCTCCTTGGCCTTGTAGAGCAGCTTGTCGGTACGCTCGATCAGGGTGTCTGCCGTCTCCTGGGGGATGTATTCCCCCACACCGAACGAGGCGGTGATGTGATCGATGCGTCGCCCGGATTTGCGATCCAGAATCGACATCCGCTCGATGACGCGACGCAGGCTCTCGGCCATCTGGCGGGTCAGCGCCAGGGCGCGGTTTGGCACCAAGAGGGCAAACTCCTCACCCCCCAGGCGATAGGCGGTGATGCCCTCCTTGCTGGCCTCTCGCAGCCGCTTGCCGACGATGCGCAGCACCTGGTCCCCCAGCAGATGTCCGTATTCGTCGTTGAAGTTCTTGAAGCGATCGATATCGGTCAGGATCAGGGAGAAGGGCTGCTTGCTGCGAATGAGGCTGTCCATCTCGAGATCGAAGGCGCGTCGATTGAGCAGAGACGTGAGCGGGTCCTCGGTGGCCAGCTTTCTCGTCTCGTTCAGGGCCTGTTTCAGCTCCTTTATCTCTTTCTCGGCGCTGCTGAGCTGGTTGCGAAAGTGGAGGGTGGACATGCGTACGTCACGTGACTCGCGCACGAGATCCCGCAGGATCCCCATGGTGTCTTCCAGGCTGAGCCCCTCGTCGTCTATCTTGCTCAGCTTGTCGAAACTCTTGTCGAGCATCTCCTGAAACAGCCCGGTATCGGAGATGGCATCCTGCATCGAGTGACTCAGCTCGCTGGCCATGGCCGCCAGGTTGAGTTTCATCGCCTCCATCTGCTGCTCGTCCTGAGCCGCAAGGTGCTGGTGGTAGAGACGCTCACAGGTGGTCAGGGAGAAGGTCCCCTGTTGTTTTATCGCCTGATCGACGGCATGGTTGAGTTCGGGCATGTCGCCGGAGACATAGCTGTACCAAAGGTGATAGTTGTTCGGCGTGGTGGGAATTTGATACTTGATCATCAGGGGAACCGCCTGTTTCAAATAGGCGGCAGATTGGGCGAACGAGTCCTTGCTCATGAGTTCCGAGTCTCACATACCTGCAAACTGTGTCCAGTATGACAGAGAGAATGGCCAAAAGGCAGTCGATGGATGCCATTAGCTCCCCCCTCCGATATAATGTCTGCGTTATTACCTACCCTAAGGCCTGCTTATGTCTCAAAAAGATCCTTTCCTCCAACGCGAGGCCGAAAAATACGAAAACCCCATCGCCAGTCGCGAGATGCTGCTGGAGCTCATCAAGGGCCATGAGAAACCCATGTCCCGGGAAGAGCTGGCCAAGGTCCTCAAGCTGACCGATGAAGAGCCGTTGGAAGCCTTGCGACGTCGTCTGCGCGCCATGGAGCGCGACGGGCAGCTCGTGTTCACCCGCAACCAATGTTACGCCCTGCCGGATCGCCTGAATCTGGTCAAAGGCTATGTGCTTGGCCACAAAGATGGATTCGGTTTTCTGCGCCCCGAGGGTGGTGGAGCGGATCTCTTCCTGAACAACCGCGAGATGCAGCGCCTGATGCATGGCGACTATGCCCTGGTGCAGCCGACCGAGATCGATCGCAAGGGGCGTCAGGAAGCGCGTCTGGTGCGCCTGCTCAAATCCCGCGAGGCGGACATCGTCGGTCGTTACTTCGTCGAGAACGGCGTCGGTTTTGTGGTACCCGATGACAGCCGCATCGGCCAGGACATCATCATCCCGGAAGGGGAGAACAAGGGGGCTCGCCAGAGCCAGGTCGTGGTCGTGCGCATCAACCAGCGCGCCACTGCCCGCTTCAATGCGGTCGGTACCGTCTTGGAAGTCCTGGGTGAGAACATGGCGCCCGGTATGGAGATCGAGATCGCCCTGCGTACCCACGGCATTCCGCACACCTGGCCGGAAGAGGTGACCAAGGAGGTCGCCGGTCTCGGCGAGCAGGTGCCGGAGAAGGCCAAAGAGGGCCGTATCGACCTGCGTGCCCTGCCGCTGGTCACCATCGACGGGGAAGACGCCCGTGACTTCGATGACGCTGTCTTCTGTGAAGCCAAGCGCGGAGGCGGCTGGCGCCTGTGGGTCGCTATTGCCGACGTTTCTGCCTATGTGAAACCGGGCACGGCCCTCGACACCGAAGCCTATCAGCGCGGCAACTCGGTCTATTTCCCCGAGTTCGTGGTGCCCATGCTGCCGGAGGTGCTCTCCAATGGCCTGTGTTCCCTGAACCCGCAGGTTGACCGCCTCTGCATGGTGTGCGAGATGACCATCTCCGCCGCTGGCCGCATGTCCGGCTACAAGTTCTACGAAGCGGTGATGAACTCCCATGCCCGCATGACCTACACCAAGGTGGCGGCGATCCTGGATGGCGATCCCAAGCTGCGTCAGCAGTATGATCCGCTGGTGGGCCACATCGAGGAGCTGAGCAACCTCTACAAGGCGCTCAAGCATGCTCGCCATCAACGCGGTGCGGTGGAGTTCGAAAGCGAGGAGACCCGCTTTATCTTCAACGCCCAGCGCAAGATCGACCGTATCGTACCGCTGGTGCGCAATGACGCCCACAAGATCATAGAAGAGTGCATGATCCAGGCGAACGTGGCAGCCGCCCGCTACATCGAGAAGAACGAGGCCGCCGCCCTGTTCCGGGTGCACGACCGCCCGGGCGAGGAGCGTCTGACCGGCTTCCGTGACTTCCTGGCCGAACTGGGTCTGGAGCTCAAGGGAGGCCTGGAGCCCGAGCCGAAGGACTTTGCCGACCTGGCCGCCAAATTCGAAGGGCGCCCGGATGCGGAATTGCTCTCCACCATGCTGCTGCGCTCCATGCGTCAGGCCATCTATCAGGCCGACAACATCGGTCACTTCGGCTTGGCCCTGAAGTCCTACGCTCACTTCACCTCGCCAATCCGTCGCTACCCGGATCTCATCCTGCACCGGGCGATCAAGTATCAGACCGCCAAGGAGCAGCAGGGCAACCTGCGCCACAAGTGGACCCCGAGCGGTGGCTACCACTACCAGCTGGAAGAAGTGGACCCCATGGGCGAGCACTGCTCCATGACGGAGCGCCGTGCCGATGATGCCACCCGCGACGTGGCAGACTGGCTCAAGTGCGAGTACATGCTGGATCACGTGGGTGACGAGTTTGACGGCGTCATCGCCAGCGTCACCGGTTTTGGCTTCTTCGTGCGTCTGGCGGAGATCCACATCGACGGTCTGGTGCACGTCAGCACCCTCACCAACGACTACTACCAGTTCGACCCGCTGCACCAGCAGCTGATCGGCGAGAACTTCCGCCGTCGCTATCGTCTGGGTGACAAGGTGCGGGTCAAGGTGATGGGCGTGAACCTGGACGATCGCAAGATCGACTTCGTGATGGTGGAAGAGCCCCTCAAGGCCACCGGCAAGAACGCCAAGGAGATGGCGCGCAAGCAGGCCGAGATCAAGAAAGAGAAGGCCAAGAGCGCCCAGCGCCACGAGAAACGCAAAGAGGGCAAGGAGAGCGGTAAATCCGACAAGGGTGGCCGTGCCAAGCCCAGCAACAGACGACCGAGCAAAAAGGCTCGCGACAAGGCCAAGAGCACTAAATGAGTACTGAACTGATCTACGGCATTCACGCCGTCTCCGCGCTGCTGGAGCGCACCCCCGAGCGCTTCATCGAGGTGTGGGCTCTCAAGGGCCGCGATGACGAGCGGCTGCATCCCCTGCTGGCCGAGCTGGAGTCACTCGGCATCAGGGTGCAGAGCGTGAACCGCAAGACGCTGGATGACAAGGCGGAAGGCAACAATCACCAGGGCATCATGGCCAAGGTGATTGAAGCGCCCAAGCTGGCCGAGCACGACCTGGCCAGCCTGCTGGACGGTCTGGCGGCGCAAGAGACAGCGCCCTTCCTGCTGGTACTGGACGGGGTGACAGATCCGCACAATCTCGGCGCCTGTCTGCGCAGTGCCGATGCGGCCGGGGTGCATGCGGTGATCGTGCCGCGGGACAAGGCCACAGGCCTCACGTCCGTGGTGCGCAAGGTCGCCTGTGGCGCTGCCGAAGTGGTGCCGCTCATCCAGGTCACCAACCTGGCCCGCAGCCTGCGCGAGCTGCAGGAGCGCGGCGTCTGGATCGTGGGTACCGCCGGCGAGGCGGATCACGATCTTTATCAGGCCAAACTCACCGGTCCCATGGCGCTGGTGATGGGGGCCGAAGGCAAGGGGATGCGCCGCCTGACCCGCGAACATTGCGACGAGCTGGTGAGCATCCCCATGGCGGGGGCAGTATCCAGCCTCAACGTCTCGGTGGCGAGCGGTGTCTGCCTGTTCGAAGCCGTGCGCCAGCGCCGCGTCTGACAAGACGATGACCGACAGACCCCCCTTTGTCTGGGAACGGGTTGCAGATGAGCAGGAGGCCGAGCGCCTCCTCTCTTTTGTCCGCTCCCTGACCTTGCCCCCTCGCTCCTGCCTCTGGCATGCCGGTGACAGTCCGGCGCTGCTGGTCAGAGTGGAGGAGGGGTTGCTGCGGGCCAAGGTGGTGCTGGCGGATGGCCGCGAGTACATCAAGGAGTTCTATTGGGAGGGGGACGAGTTTATCGACTTCCACCACCTGCTCAGTGGTGAGCCCGCCCGCTACAGCGTGGAGGCGCTGGAGCCTTGCCGGCTGCAGCTTCTTCCGCTGGCGGATCTGCGCCGACTCCCTTGCTGGCCCGCCTGGTATCACCATCTCCTTGAAGTGCAACTGCGCATCAAGGAGGAGAAAGAGCTGTTGCTGCTGACCGGGGGCCCAGAGGCGCGCTATCAGCATTTTCTGCGAAGCTTCCCCGCGCTGGATGCCAGGGTTCCGGATCACCAGATTGCCGCCTATCTGGGGATCACCCCCATCAGCCTGAGCCGCATCCGCAGGCGGCTGAAAACGCGCGTTCAGGGTTGAGCCAGAAGGGATTGCCGATGAACCTGGGCAGAGATCGGCTCTTTGTCGACCATGTCCGCATTGGATGAGAAGGGGGCCAACTTAACCAAGGTTAATGCCCCTCGTCGGGAGCAAGATTATGCTGTCAGACCCCATTAAACAGGAGTCATTCATGAACTGGAGTATGAAATCCTGGTCCGAGCTGACCACGGATGAATTGTATGAGCTGCTTGCCCTGCGCGCCGAGGTGTTCGTGGTGGAGCAGACCTGTCCCTTCCAGGATCTGGACGGGCTGGATCGCCGTGACGGCGTGTTGCATCTGCTCGGTCGTGAGGGGGATCACCTGGCGGCCTATGCCCGCATCATGGCACCCGGCATTGGTGATGACAGCGGCGCCGCCATCGGCCGCGTGGTCACCTCTCCCACGTCGCGGGGGGGCGGACTGGGTCACCGCCTGCTGGCGCAAGCGGTCAGAGAGTGCGAGGCTCGCTGGCCTGCACACAGCATCTGGCTCGGTGCACAGGCCCACCTGCAAGGTTTTTACGGCCAGCATGGTTTCGTGGCCGAAGGGGAAGGATATCTGGAAGATGACATCCCTCACATGGGGATGCGAAGGGAGCCTGCCTGACGCCGTCAGGCGCCAGGAAAGGGGCAAGTGGCCCCTCACCCGTGGTGCATCGCATGGTTTTTTGCTACCCCGTGGCCATGGGGTAGCAGCCCGGGGTGAGATACCGCCGCGCTGATCTGCCTGCGGTCTCTCTGTCGGGACACCGCCCCGGTCAGGGCGGTGCGGCATCAGGAGGGCTGGGGTGGTTCAGGGGGTGACCCGGGTGGTGAGGGTAAATCCCTCTTCACTGGAGGCCAGCGTCACCTGAACCTGGCCCAACTCGGTCAGAGTGCCCACATGGGTGCCGCCACAGGGAATGGTGATCTCCCGACCGTCCACCATGCCATGCCAGTAGCGGGAATCGATGATGGCATCACCGGCCCGGCTGCGGCGGATCTCGCCTCCTTCTTTGAGCCAGCGCATCAGCTGCTCGTTGACCTGGATCGCTATCCTGTCGAGGTCGGCCAGCAGTGCCTCGCTGTTAATTCCCTTTTTTCGAAGGCTCTTGCCGATCCGGTACTGCTCCTTTGATCCTCTGGGCTCGACCCGGGAGTGCTGGGTGGCGAGGCGGTCGAAATCCGGCTGCCCGAGAGCGTCCAGCTCGCTTGTCTCCTTTCGCCAATAGGGCGTGAGCGCCCGATTGAGGGCCAGTGCCACCAGGTGGCAGGCGCTGTGGCCCAGGCTCAGGGCATGGCGTGCCTCGGCATCCACTGTCAGTTCCACAGGCGAGCCAATGGCAAGGTGATGGGAACCGGCGAGGGGATGCACCACCACGAAAGCCCACCCATCCGCCCCCCGCTTGACCGGAATCTCCGTATCCACGAACAGCTCGCCCTCGGGACTGATGGCGCCCATGCGGCAGGGGCCCACGGCCGCTTCCCCCCCTTCCCAGCGCACTGTGCCCACGTCACCGGGTTGATCGGGCCAGAGGTGGCTCTGGGGATGAAAGGGGGTGAGGTCGGTGACCAGCAGAGTCGGATCCCCCTGTTTGCAACAGACAACGCTGGCCTGTTCCTGATGGTGGCCCAGTACGAAGCTGGCTCGGGTATGTTCCATGGCAGGGCTCCCGCAACGAGATGATGAGAAGGGAAAGGGGCAGCATACGCGAAAGTGCGAAGAGGCTCATCAACCCGGGTCAATGAGCCTCAAGATGGCGTTAGAGGGTGGTGACCAGCAGATAGGCATTGAGGCCGATCACCAGGGCGACGATGAGGCGCCCCACGGCCTGGGTGACGGGGTGATTGCGATGTGCCCCCATCAGGGCGCGATCACCGGTCAGGATCAGCAGCGGAATGAGAGCGAGGGCGATGCCGAAGCTCAGCACTACCTGGCTCAACACCAGGATTTCAGTGGTGTTGAGGCCCATGGCGATCACCACGAAGGCGGGAGCCATGGTGATGGCTCGGCGCAGCCAGAGCGGGATGGTGAAGCGCACGAAGCCCTGCATCACCACTTGGCCGGCCAGCGTGCCCACCACGGTAGAGCTGATGCCGGAGGCGACCAGGGAGAGGCCGAACAGAGTCGCGGCCGCCTGGCCCAGCAGCGGGGTGAGGGTCTGGTAGGCCGACTCCAGCTCGGCTACTTGCTGGTTGCCGGAGCTGTGGAAGGCGGCTGCCGCCATGGCCATCATGGCCAGGTTGACGAAGCCGGCGATGGTCATGGCGATGGCCACGTCGATCCGGGTGCTGTGCAGTCGCTGGGTCACCGTGCCTTGCTCCTGGGTGTGCTGGGTCAGGGCCGAGTGGAGGTAGATGACATGGGGCATCACGGTGGCACCTAGCACACCGGCGGCAAGATAGACAGCATCACCATTGGGGAGGCCGGGGAAGAGTGCCCCTTCCAGCAGACTCGGCAGATAGGGGCGCGAGAAGATCAGCTCGACGATGTAGGCGGCGGCCACGAACAGCAGCAGGCCTCCCACCACGAACTCCAACGGCTTCTGGCCGCGGGATTGCAACATCAGGATCCCCCAGGTGACCACGGCGGTGATGCAGGCTCCTTCCAGCAGGGTGATGCCGAGCAGCAGTTTTAAGCCGACTGCAGCGCCGATGAACTCGGCGAGATCGGTGGCCATGGCGATGATCTCGGCCTGCACCCAATAGGCCCAGACTGCGGGCCTGGGCAGACGATCACGAATGTGTTCCGCCAGGTTCTTGCCAGTGACGATACCGAGCTTGGCCGAGAGGGTCTGCACCAGCATGGCCATCAGGTTGGCCCACACCACTACCCACAGCAGTTGATAGCCGAAGGTGGAGCCGGCCTGGATATTGGTCGCAAAATTGCCCGGGTCGATATAACCGATGGCGGCGATGAAGGCGGGGCCGAGCAGGGTCAGCTTGAATTTGCGGGCCGGGATGGCCGTGGTGAGCGCAGGTTGCATACTGTCATCCTCCGTGGGGATATGAGGAGAGTATGGATCTAAATGATAATTGTTATCAATTAAAGTTTTGTATCGGGCTCATCGAGAAAAACATCTTGCTTCGCCAGTTGCAGTGGGAGAGGTGATTTCGTACAATACGCCGCCCTAGAAAGCAGCGTCTAAACATCACTATGTTCCTTGCCTCCGAGGTCTGGCTGCACCTGGGCGGAGGCTGAATTAATCCGTAAGGAGCTAAAATGCGTCATTACGAAATCGTCTTCATGGTTCATCCGGACCAGAGCGAGCAAGTACCTGGCATGATCGAGCGTTACACCGGCGCTATCACCACCGCTGGTGGTACCATTCATCGCCTGGAAGATTGGGGCCGTCGTCAACTGGCTTACCCGATCGACAAGCTGCACAAGGCTCACTACGTTCTGATGAACGTAGAAGCTGAACAGGCCGTTATCGATGAGCTGGAAACCAACTTCCGCTTCAACGATGCCGTTATCCGCAACATGATCATGCGCACCAAGCACGCCGTGACTGAAGTTTCTCCGATGGCCAAGGCCAAGGAAGAGCGCTTCACCCGTCGTGACGACGAGCGTCGCGAAGATGCTGTTGAAGCGTCTTCCGAAGAGTAATTCTTAGATCACCGCATTAGAGGATAAAGGCCATGGCACGTTATTTCCGTCGTCGTAAGTTCTGCCGCTTCACCGCCGAGAACGTTACCGAGATCGACTACAAAGATATCGTTACTCTGAAAAACTACGTCACTGAATCTGGCAAGATCGTACCGAGCCGTATCACCGGTACCCGCGCCAAGTATCAGCGTCAGCTGGCACGCGCCATCAAGCGTGCTCGTTACCTGGCTCTGCTGCCGTACACCGATCTGCACAACAAGTAAGAATCGGCCCGGCGCTTACGCCTAACTCAACGAAATTTATAGAGGAAAGGTAATGCAAGTTATCCTGCTCGATAAGATCGCCAAACTGGGCGGTCTGGGTGACCAAGTTTCCGTAAAAGCTGGTTATGCCCGTAACTACCTGATCCCGCAAGGCAAAGCTGTTATGGCCACCAAGGCCAACATCGAAGCCTTCGGTGCTCGTCGCGCTGAGCTGGAAGCCAAACTGGCTGCCAACAAGGCTGCTGCCGAAGAGCGCGCTGCCAAGCTGGGTGAGCTGGCTGCCGTTGTCATCGCCTCCAAGTCTGGCGACGAAGGCAAGCTGTTCGGTTCCATCGGTACCCGTGACGTGGCTGAAGCCATCACTGCTGCCGGCGTAGCCGTTGCCAAGAGCGAAGTCCGCATGGGCAACGTTCTGCGTAACACCGGTGAGTACGAAGTTGTTGTTCAGCTGCACGCTGACGTCAAAGCAACCGTACAAATCCAGGTTGTTGCTCTGTAATAGCGTTCCGCTCTTGCAGAAAAACCCGCGCACATGCGCGGGTTTTTTATTTTCAGATCAAGGGGTAAAGTGAAGGTCTGTTCCTCTGGAGGAGAACCTTTATGGCTGCCTGGGTCGAAGGTCGGGTCATCGAGCGCATCGAGTGGACACCCACCCTGCTCTCCCTGCGTGTGGAGGCGGAACTTGCCCCCTACAAGGCGGGTCAATTCACCAAGCTGGCCCTGGAGCAGGGCGAGCGTCGAGTCCAGCGTGCCTATTCCTTCGTCAATCCTCCCGGCACGCCCTATCACGAATTCTATCTGGTGGAGATCCCCAGCGGTGAGCTGAGTCCCTCTCTCGGTTCCCTGCAGGTGGGCGACAGCCTGCTGGTGCAGTCCCAGGCCACCGGTTTTCTGACCCTGGATGAGATTCCCCCGGGACGGGACCTCTGGCTGCTCTCAACCGGCACCGCCATCGGCCCCTTCCTCGCCATGCTGGCCGAGGGACTGGTCTTCGACCGCTTCGAGCATCTGGTGCTGGTACACGGGGTGAGAAAAGGGGAAGAGCTCAGCTATCAGCCGCTTATCGCCCGTTTTGCCGAGCAGCATGGCGAGCGTTTTCGCTATGTTCCCTTCGTCAGTCGTGAGACCTGGCCGGAGGCGATGGCAGGGCACATCCCGGCAGCCATCGTCGATGGCAGCTTGCAGGCGAGGGTGGGGCTGAACTTCTCCCCCGAGTTGAGCCAGGTGATGATCTGCGGCAACCCCGCCATGGTGAAAGAGACTCAGCAGACCCTGCTCGGGCTGGGGCTTGCCAAGAACCTGCGTCGCGCCCCCGGCAATATCAGCATGGAAAACTACTGGTAGGGGACATGACTCCAGGGGCCACAGGCCCCTCAACCATGTCCATGGGCATGCTGGTCAGTGTTTTTGGTGGCCGTTGCCGCCGTGCTTGTTCTTGGGCTTGTCATGGCCCTGACCCGGGTTGTTGCCACTGTGAATGCTGCGGTTGTAATGGTCGCGGTATTTTCCATCCATGTTGTCGCAGTTGAGCTGGATGCGGCTGGTCCGGGTGCTGACATCCAGGCAGTTGTGCTGCCACCACTCGTACTCCTTGTCGTCCCAATCCAGGCTTACCCGACCCTGGTCGGTGGAGATCCGGATGTCGTCATCGTGTTTGGAAGGGGGGGCAGCAAAGGCCATTCCCTGAACCAGAAGCAGGGAGAGCAGCAGTGCGCCGCGGGAAGTCATGGTCATGTGGGTCATCGCATCAAGGCTCCTGTCAGGGGGATCATTGATCCGGTTGCGTGCTGATCTGGTTGGTGCTGGGGGGCTGGTTGCGCTGCGTCTCGTCCTCCAGACTGAGGTTGATCCTCTTGCAGTCGGCGGCGGCCGTGTCACCGCTCCCGAGATCGAAGCAGTTGCTCTGGGACCAGTCAAACTGCGTGTCATTCCAGTCCAGATTGAAGGTCAGCGCATCCACGGAGAAGGTCTGGCTCCCTTCGTCCTGTGCCAGGGCGCTACCTGTGATCAGAAAAAGAGAGAGCAACAAAGCCGTCGTTCTGTTCATGATGTCCTCGAGTCGTGTTCGGTGGAAATGAGTGTAATGCGGCGGGCTTAACCCGAGCATAACCGCAGATGTCCTTCAGGTGCGGGGTCGATTGTAGTGTTTTTCTGCTGCCGATTTGCACGTTTTGGTCGCACTCTGGGCCAGGGCGAGATCGTGAACATTTTGTTAAAAATTAAAAATAGTTTTTTGCCTACAAAACAAATACTTATAGGCCTGTGATATGCAGTTAACTTTATAGTCAGGATCGCCTTCACACTTTTTAATCGTCACTGCACGTCATTTCAG